>JAXDQG010000265.1:0-7055 GCA_034667945.1 Acidimicrobiia bacterium
GGCGCTCGACCGTGCGTCGGCGCCGGTGGTGCGCGTGAGTCACCAGGCGCCGGACCGGATGGAACTCTGCGTCTCGGATCAGGCCGGCGTGTCGGCGATGGGATTCCTGGTCGGCTTCGAGTCCGGCTCGACCTCGTAGACCACCTGGTCCCCGATCTTGCGGCGGCGAGCCTGGCCCAGATGACGAAGGTGCTCGAGGTGGGCGTAGGTTTCGCTGTCGGCCATGGGGCCCCATGACGCCGGTTTGAAGAGGCGCTGCGAGTACGAGTCGACGCTGGCCTCACCCAGGTCGGGGGCGGCCTGGCGAAGGAGGTCGAGGCGATCGGCGTGGTGCTCCTTGATGGCCTTGACCCGGCCGGGCAGATCATCGAAGGGGTGCCCGTGCGCCGGGAGGACGGTGGAGACGCCCTCGATGGCCTTCACCTTGTCGAGCGAGTTCAGGAAGAGGTCGAGCGGATCGGCCGCTCGCACAAGGCCGGAGATGTGTGGCGTGATCGTGGGCAGCACGTGATCGCCCGAGATCAGCACGCCGTGCTCGGGATCGAGCAGGCAAAGGTGGTCGACGGTGTGTCCGGGGGTGTGGACCGCGACCCAGTCTCGCCGTCCCAGTGAGATGTACTCACCGTTTACCACCCGGCGCGAGGGTTTGGGCGGCTGGAAGTAGCGGCTGAGCAGCACGCCCTGCGTGCGATAGCTCCAACGGGTCTTGCGCGGGGGCCGGGGGTGCTCACCGCCCCAGGGCGTGGGCCGACTCCAGCGGTCGTTTGCCTTGGTGGTGGTCCGCCAGAACTTGATGAGCCGTTCTCTCGCAGCGGCCCAGGCGTCGAGGTCGGCCGGGTCTGCGAGCTCTTTGTGCTCGTCGTCCTCCTCGTCAGGATCCCAGAACGTCTTGAAACTCTTCTCGGTGACCAGCTCGGCGCCGCTGTGATGGCGGAGACGCTCCGCCGCCCCGAAGTGGTCCGGATGTGAGTGGGTCACGATCACCGTGTGGATGCGCCCGAGCGGGATGCCCGCCTGCTGCAGGCGCCGCTCGAGCTGGCGCCAGGGGGCGATGCCGGGAAGGCCGGGGTCCACCAGGGCGACGCCGCGGTCGTCCTCGATCGCGTAGCAGTTGACGTGGCCCAGCCCGGGGAAGCTGATCGTCAGTTGAAGACGCAGGACACCCGGGGCGACCTCCGTGATCTCGTCGGAGGCGGGCAGCTTCTCCTGACGAACAGTACGGACCTGATCCATGGGGAGAGGTTACTTGACCCTCAAGTCAAGTCGGCAAGGCGGAGGTCAGGGCCGGAACAGGTGCTGGCGGTAGTACCTCAGCTCTTCGACGCTCTCGCGGATGTCGTCGAGGGCACGGTGATGGCCGGCCTTGCGGGGTGCGGCTTGGAGCACATCGGGGGCCCAGCGGCGAGCGAGCTCCTTGACGGTCGACACGTCGACGGAGCGGTAGTGGAGATGGTTCTCGATGTCGGGGAGCCAGGCGGCGAGAAAGCGGCGGTCGGTGCCGATCGAGTTCCCGCAGAGCGGTACGGACCGGGCCTCGGGGATGTGGGTCTTCAGGAACTCGAGCGTCTGCCGGCCGGCTTCGTCGAGCGAGGTGGTGGAGGCCTTGATGCGATCGAGGAGGCCGCTCGTGGTGTGCATGGCCCGGACGACGTCGCCCATGCGCTCGAGCACATCGGGGGGTTGATGCACCACGAGGTCGGGTCCTTCCGCGACGACGTTGAGGTCGTCATCGGTGACCAGGGAGGCGATCTCGACGATGACGTCGCGAGCGGGGTCGAGACCGGTCATCTCCAGGTCCATCCAAGCCAACACGATGGCGGATGGTACCCGGTGCCGATCGTCCCCAGGTTTGCGGCTGGGCAGCGGATTTCTTTCGGCTGGCCGATGGTGGCAGCGCTGCGAGTAGCTGCTCAGCTCGACGGTGGCCTACCCGGCAACCTTCATCGTGACGCTACGGTCCATGGACCTGCCGCATCCAATGCTCATGCCGGGCATCAAGTTCAATATGAACCGCAACAAGGACGCCTATTTCATGGAGGGTCAGAGTTTTCATGGAGGGCCAGAGTTTTCATAGAGGGCCAGAGTTTTCATAGAGAGTTCAGAGTTCGCCCGATACGACAGCAAGAAACAGGCCTGGGTGACCCAGGGAGACATCATTGAGCTTTCGGGTAAGTCGACCCGTGCGCCTTCGATCAGGGCCAGGCAGTCTGCAAGTACGCCAGTGCCCATTCGCAGCGACGTGGTTCAGTCGGTCATCGCTGCGCTTACGATCCCTGACGGGCACGGGACCGGCCCCGTGAGCGCCGCACCTCGATCATGATCGGGATGAGCGAGACCAGCACGATCACCGCGGAAACGTAGATCAGGTTGTCCGCCAGCGCGGGAAACCGCTTGCCGAGCTGGTGACCCAGCGTCGTCACGCCGGCGCCCCAGAGGACGCCGCCGAGCACGTTGAACGTCACGAACGTCCGATACGGCATTCCCCCGACACCCGCCACGATGGGGGCAAAAGTGCGAACGATGGGCACGAACCGGGCCAGCACGATGGTCTTGGCGCCGTGGCGCTCGAAGAATTCATGTGCCCGTTCGACGTGGGATTGCTTGAAGAGCCGGGAGTCGGGCCGGCGGAACAAAGAAGGCCCGACTCTCTGCCCGAACACGTATCCCACCTGGTCGCCGAGGATGGCGGCCACGGTGCACCCGATCATCACCACGGGGTAGTTGAGGTCACCGCGTGCGGCGAACAGACCCGCTGTGAACAGCAGCGAGTCGCCCGGAAGGAAGAACCCGACCAGCAGGCCGGACTCGGCAAAGACGATCAGGAACAACCCGATCGTCCCGAAGGTGGTGAGTAGATGGCCGGGATCCAACGTCCCGACGGCAGCGAGCGGCGACACGAGGATTGACGCTACCGGGTGGCCCGGCTGCATTGACCGCCTGGAGGCAAGGGCCAAGCGTCACTCCCGGGTCAGAGATCTCGAGTTTTCGCAGCCTTACGCGCCCTTGCCCTGAGGTTGGCGTCAAGCTCGACCTTCCGTAACCGCACGACGGACGGCGTCACCTCGACGCACTCGTCGGTACCGATGAACTCCAGCGCCTGGTCGAGCGTCATCAATCGGGGCGGTACCAGCGTCACAGTGGCTTCCGCGGTGGACGACCGGATGTTGGTGACCTTCTTCTCACGGGAGATGTTGACGTCCATGTCCTCCGGCCGCGAGTTCTCACCCACGATCATCCCGGCATACACGTCGGCGCCGGGTCCCACGAACAGCGTGGCCCGCTCCTGGACGGCCTCGATGGCGTAGAAGGTGGCGACACCGACCCGGTCGGCGACGATGCTGCCCGACGGCCGCACCCGGATCTCTCCCGCCCAGGGCTCCCAGCCGTCGAAGACGTGGTGCAGCACGCCCGTTCCGCGAGTCTCGGTGAGGAACTCGGTGCGGAACCCGATGAGGCCTCGGGCCGGCACCACCCACTCGGTGCGCACCCAGCCCGAACCCTGGTGGATCATCTGCTCCATGCGGCCCCGGCGGGCGCCGAGCAATTGCGTGGCCGTGCCGACATGCTCCTCGGGCACGTCGATCGACACCCGCTCGAACGGCTCGAGCAGCTTGCCGTCCTCGGTGTGCGTGAGCACCTGCGGCTTGCCGACCGTCAGCTCGAAGCCCTCCCGCCGCATCGTCTCGACCAGGACGGCCAGCTGCAGCTCGCCCCGGCCCTGCACCTCCCAGCGGTCGGGCCGATCGGTGGGGAGCACCCGGAGCGAGACGTTTCCCACCAACTCGGCGTCGAGGCGTGCCTTCACCAGCCGAGCGGTGAGCTTGGTGCCGTCGCGGGCGGCCAGGGGCGACGTGTTGATGCCGATGGTCATCGACAGACTGGGCTCGTCGACCGTGATCACCGGCAGCGGCCGGGGATCGTCCAGGTCGGCCAGCGTCTCGCCGAGTGTGATGTCCGCCATGCCGGCCACTGCGATGATCTCGCCCGGCCCCGCTTCGTCTGCCTCCACCCGCGTGTGGTTCTCGGTGATGTAGAGAACAGAGACCTTGGCCGGCTGCCGGCTGCCATCGGCCTTGCACCACGCGACCGTCTGGTTCCGGCGCACGGTGCCGTGCTGGATGCGGCACATGGCCAACCGGCCCACATAGGGCGACGCGTCCAGGTTGGTCACCAGTGCCTGGAAGGGGTGGTAGGGGTCGTGGACGGGGGCCGGCACCGTTTCCAGGATGGCGTCGAACAGGGGGGTGAGGTCGCCGCCGCCGGAGGGCCGGTCGGGCGTGTGGGCGGCCCAGCCATGGCGGGCCGCGGCGTACAGGACGGGGAAATCGAGTTGGTGGTCCTTGGTCGCCAGGTCGAGGAAGAGCGACGACACTTCGTCGATGACCTCGTCGATGCGGGCGTCGGGACGGTCCACCTTGTTGATGACGACCACGACCGGCAGGTCGGCCTCGAGCGTCTTCCGCAGCACGAAACGGGTCTGCGGAAGCGGACCCTCCGAGGCGTCCACCAACAACAGCACCCCGTCGACCATGGTGAGCGCCCGCTCGACCTCACCGCCGAAATCGGCGTGTCCGGGTGTGTCGACGATGTTGATCTTGACGCCCTGGTACCGCACGGCCGTGTTCTTCGCCAGGATCGTGATGCCCCGCTCGCGCTCGAGGTCCATCGAGTCCATGATGCGGTCGGTATCGGCCGCGCCTCCGTGGAGTGCTCCGGACTGACGGAGCATCCCATCGACGAGTGTCGTCTTGCCGTGATCTACGTGGGCGATGATGGCCACATTGCGTATGGTTTCGACGCGCGACACTCGAGCTCCAAGGGGAGGGGACACATCGAGGATAGCCGGTAACGTCGGCGTTATGGACAAGGAGCTTCGCAGCCTGGAGGACGTGCGGCCCCTCCTGGAGCGGGCACGGACCATTGCTGTGGTGGGCTGCTCGACCAATATGGTGAAATCCGCCAATGGGGTTCCTCGTCGATTGCAGAAATCGGGCTTCAGGATCATCCCGATCAACCCCAATGCGGTGACCCGAACCATCCTTGGCGAACCGGTGCTCGCCGATCTCCGTTCGTTGGACGAACCCGTCGACATCGTCGAGGTATTCCGTCCGTCCGCCCAAGCCGCCGACGTCGTTCGTCAAGCCGTCGCGCTGCAGCCGCAGCCCACGGCCGTGTGGTTGCAGTCGGGCATCGTCTCCGAGGAGGGGGCCAGGCTCTGCGCGGATGCAGGGGTCACGTTCGTGCAGGACCGCTGCATGGCTGTCGACGTGGCCCTGCTGGGCATTCACCACTCGGCATGATCGAGCTCCCCCTTCAGCGTCTCGACGACGAGATGGCGCTCCCCGCTCCGGCGCGTGACGGCGATGCCGGGGTCGATCTGCGGGCTGCCCATGACGAAATGCTCGCTCCCGCCGGTGGTCGCGCCGTGGTCGGCACCGGCCTGGCGGTCGCCATACCGGCGGGCTACTGCGGGTTGCTGCTGCCCCGCAGCGGGCTTGCTCGTCATCACGGCGTCACGCTGCTGAACTCGCCCGGGCTCATCGACGCCGGCTACCGGGGCGAGCTGGCCGTTCTGCTCGTCAACACCGATCCGACGACGCCCTTCCACGTGCAGCGCGGTGAACGGATTGCGCAGCTGGTGGTGGTGGCGTTCTCCGCCGTTCGTTTCGCCCTGACCGCCGAGCTGCCTGCGTCAGAGCGGGGAGTGGAGGGGTGGGGGCACAGCGGGAGGCACTGACCGGCGTCATGACGAAGATTCCTGTGGCGAGGACGCTGCGGTCAGCCCACCGGCTCTGCCGGCGGCGTCAGGCGCGCACCTTGCGAAATCGCACCCGGCCCCGCTCGTGGTCGACACCGACTTCGTCGACCAGGCCTGCCACCGTCGCCCGGAAGCGATCGTCTGCGGTGGCGGCGATCGCCCTGCGGCCGGCGGGGTTGCTGAGCTCGGCCTGGACCACGATCTCCTCGGAGCGGAACCCGAAGGTGAAGCGCACTCGCTCGGCGTCGTTGCGCTCCAGCAGGTGCAGCGTGTGCACGACGGCTGCCTCGAGGTCTTCCCACTCGGCGGCCCGAAACCCGCGGCGGCGCGCCAGCTCGCCCACGGTCAGGCGGGCGACGTCCCCGAACTCTGGGCTGGCTGGCAGCGTCAGCACCACGTCTTCGTCGTCCAGGCCCACGTTTAGAGCGTACGGCCCGCGGACACGACGCGGCAGCGTGAGAGCGTCTCTCACGTGCGGCTGGGCCGCGCACCGGCAGCGGTGCGTCAGGTGATCCTGGTCGATCCGGCCCGCTGGCCGTGGCGCGGTCGGCTGTGGGCGCACTTGGTGAGTGACCGGGACTACGCGGAGCTGCATGAGTTCGCTCTCCGCCTGGGTCTACGCCGAGTTGGCTTCCAGGGCGACCACTACGACGTCGACGAAGCCACCCGCGCTCGCGCCATCGAACTCGGCGCCGATCCCGTGACGTCTCGCGAGCTGCTGCGACGCCTCCGCGACGGTGGCCTGCGCCTCCGCGGACCGCGCACCCACCAGCGCTGGCGGTGGGTGGCCGACGAGCCGCTGGCCTTGCTGGTCGATCGTCCGCCGGCCGCTTGGCCGGCACCATGGGCCCAGGCGGCCCGCCATCTCTCGTCAGGCGCACTCGAGAAGCTCGTGGAGATCTGCCACGAGACGGCCCCGGACGCCATCCTGCGCCTGTTGTCGCGCCCCGGCGAGTTGGCCGCGGTGGTGCTCCCCCGGCCCGCGGCGGAGACGCCTCCCCTGGCTGAGCTGGTCGTCGTCCTCGACGGGGAGGACTGGCGTTGAACGCGACCATCCGGCAGGCCGCCGAAGCCCCCTGCCAGCCGCGGCCGAGCATCGCCCATGGGGACCTTCCCGGCGCCGTTGGGGCTCATGTGACGGTCCCGTGTCAGCCGACCAAATACTGCGGAGAGCGCGCGGACGTGCCGATACGGTGGCCGAAACGGAGGGCAAGGAGGTCGTCCGGTGGAAGCCGTGGTGCGTGGGCGAATCGCCGCCCTGGGAGCAGTGACCGCAGCAGTGATGGCCGGGTTCGTG
>JAXDQG010000266.1:0-7206 GCA_034667945.1 Acidimicrobiia bacterium
CGTCTTCTTGTTGCTCCTTGGCCACGGCCTCGGTGATCACAGCGTCGAGATCCACGTCGGGCACCGGCCCGGGGTCCCTTTCGATGTCCATGTAGCGGCCCGCGAGCCGGATGCCGCCTTGGCCGTCGGTGATGGCGTGGTGCAACTTCACCAGCAGCGCGCCCCGACCGTCCTCCAGCCCGTCGATGGCCACGAACAACCACAGCGGTCGCGTGCGGTCGAACGGATCCTGCATCACTCGCGTCGCCAACTCGAGCAGTTGGGCCCGATCGCCGGGCTCGGCCAGAGCCATGCGTCGCACGTGGTAGTCGAGCTCGAACTCAGGGTCCGTTCGCCACACCGGCGTGGTGCGACGACCTCCGCGCTCCACGACATGCTCCCGCAGCCTCGGGATGTCGACACTGGCTGCGGCCATGCGACGTCGGAGCAGCGTGTCGTCCAGCGGACGGTCGCACACGAGCAGCGTCCCGATGTTCGAGGAGAACCAGGGGTCCTTCTCCACATTCCACATCAGCGCCTCAGCTTCGGTCATGCGCTGGGCGAAGCTGGTGGCTGCCGGCTCGTCGGCCATGACCCTGGACGTTACCCCCGCCTCCGGCAGGCGGACGCTCGAACAGTTCGCACACCGTCGGACCAGCCGGCCCGGGAAGTGCGACCGACGCGGGTGTGGCCCGGTCTGCCAACCGCCTGACAAGCTCGTTGCGTGACCCTCTTGCTCGTCGTCGCCGCGCTCGCCCTGGTGATGATCATCGCCGCGGCGATGGCCAACCGAAAGGGCCCTTGAGCCGGGGGTTGAACGTCCGAAGAGCTTTCCGCTCGCAGTTGACAGGTGCGTCAGGTCTTCACTACTGTGACGCCCGTCCCCACCTGTGGGGGACTGGAGAAGCCTCAAGGTTGCGGTCGTCCTCGGCCGGGGGGAGAGGTCCATCGCAACCAGGTCAACACCGGCGCCCAATTTTCGGGCGCCGGTGTTCTCTTTACGCCCGGCACGCCCGCGACCGTCCGGGTGCGGCCCGGTGCGGCCCGGCGAACGGCTATGCCCGACGACGAGCCCAGCGACCAGCGATGGTCGCCTCGGCGACTACCGTCCCCGCGGTGCGTAGGCCCAAAGCTCTTGTCGTCAATGCCCTTCACGAGGCGTGCGACCGCATCGGTGTGTGGGCCAGCATCCATACGGGCACGCGGCGGGCGGGACGTTTCGGCGCGTTCGGCCAGGGCAGCCTGATCTGCTTCCCCTGGGCGGCGCTTTACGGTGAGCACGCCATCCACATCGGGCGTGACACATTGATCGGGCCGTACGTCAGCATCTCGGCCGGCATGGTCCCCGGCCAGGAGCTGGTCAGGGACCGCATCGTCACCGTGGGCGACCGCTGCATGATCGGCCGGGGCACCCACCTCGTCGGCCACTTCAGCCTTCACGTCGGAGACGACGTCTACACGGGCCCGAACGTCTACATCACCGACCAGAACCATGCGTGGAGCGCGCACGATGTGCCCATCGGCCGACAGGCTGCGCCGGAAGAGCCGGTGGCCATCGGCGCGGGCTCATGGCTGGGAGCGGGCGTCGCCATCCTGCCCGGTGTCACTGTCGGGCGTCATGTGGCAGTGGGGGCCGGCTCCATCGTCACCCGTGACCTGCCCGATCACTCCGTGGCCGTCGGAAGCCCGGCCAGGGTGGTGGGTGAGCGGGGCCCCGGGGCCGACTCGGAGGTCAGCCCGCCCTGGCCGGGACCGGCTGCGTGATCTCGATCAGATTGCCGGACGGGTCCTTGAAGAAAGACTGACGGCAAACACCGTCGATCTCGTTCGGCTCGCTGACCTTCACGCCCCGGCCCTGCAGGTGGGACCGCATGCCGTCGAGATCTTCGACCCGGAACGAGAAGTGCTGGCCCTTCGGGGCGACCCAGTTGTCGACCTGGATCAGATGGACCTGCTCACCGTCGGGTGTGCCCAGCCAGGTCCCGGGAAAGCCGAAGTCCGGACGATCGAGCTTCTCGAGGCCGAGCACCTCGAGGTAGAAGCGCTCGGCCGCCCCCGCATCGGAGACGTTGATTGACACGTGATGCACGCCTTTGAGCTGCATGTCCGGAATCCTACGTCCCGAATGTCACGCCTGCTCGTGGTCCCGATAAGTCTCGCAGGCGGCCACGAAACCGTTGAAGATGGCCTGATGCTCGGGCTCGCTGGCGGCCACCGTCTCGGGATGCCACTGGACGGCCAGCAGCCAGGGGCCCCGATCTTCCAGCTCTACCGCTTCCACGATTCCGTCTGCCGTCCACGCTGAGGCGACCAGCCCTTGACCAAGGGCGTCGAGGGCTTGGTGGTGGAAGCACGACGTGTTGGCCTCTGTGGTGCCCATCACCGCAGCCAACAGCGAGCTCGGCTGCACATCGACCCGGGCACGCCCGCCGGAGACGCCCGGCTCGCCGTGGTCACAACCCTCCGGCCAGTCCGTGATGTGCTGGTGGAGTGTCCCGCCCAACGCAACGTTGAGCACCTGCATGCCCCGGCAGATGGCCAGCACCGGTACGCCGGCGGCCAGGGCGACCTGGCAGGCGACCATCTCGAAGTGGTCGACCTCGGGGTTCTCCCCGTACACCGATGGGTGGCGCTCCTGGCCGTACAACTCGGGATCGACGTCCGCTCCGCCGATCAGCAGCAGCCCGTCGAACCGGCTCAGGCGCTCCGCCATGTCGTCCTCGTCAACGGCCACGGGCTGCAGCACCGCGCCCAATGCGCCGGCCCGTTCGAGGGCTTCCAGGTAGTTGACCTGCGATCCGACACCGGGCAGTCGCCAAGGTCGGCCGGCAGCGGTTGGTCGACCGGTCACGGCGACGAGTGGACGCATGGTCATGGTGCGTACCGCGGGGTCGGCTCAGCCCAGGAGGGGCCGGACCTCTTCGGCATAGCGGATGAGCTGCTCCTCCGTTTTGGCGTAGGGGTCGCCCGGGAAGTTGGGGAACAGGCAGAGATCGGCCAGGCCGCCCAGCTCACGGCGATACTCCTCGATACCGACAGCCACCTCCTCCGGCGTACCGACGACCCAGGTGCGGTTCTCGATTGACTCCTCGAGGGTGGGGATCAGCCCGGCGGCGGCCGGCTTCCCATCCTTGCCCATGTAGCCGCGTGACCAGCCGTAGGGACCGAGGAACTTCCAGAACTCGTCGTGGCCGGGCCGGGACGAGGCCATGGCCTGCTCGTGACTGTCCTCGATGCGGATGTTCAGCACCAGCATGCGCTTCTCGCCCGGTGCCAACTCGGTGCCGTGGCACTCCGCGTAGCGCTCGGCATAACGGCCCCACCACTGCTTCGTGAACCGGTGATTCTTCAGCCAGAAGACCCCGCCGAAGCCTTTCTCCGGTGCCGCTTCCAGGGTGGGTGGCGAGGTGACCGCTTGCCACCACTCCACCGGATGGAGGGGTCGGGGAACCAGGGTCAGATGTTCGACGAAGCCGCCCCGGTCGGGGATGCCCGGCGGTGGGAACGAGTAGTGCTTCCCGTGGAACTTGAAGATCTCGTTCTCGAAGGCGGTGCGGATGACCTCCACCGCCTCGTCGAAGTGCTCCCGGTTCACGGCGTCGGCCCGGGCTTGATCGGGGTTGTCGAACGAGCCGATGTGGGTCCCCAGCGTCTCGGCTTCGCGAGGCACGGTGCCGCGGCCGACACCGAGGATGCCCCGGCCGCCGGAGATGTTGTGCAAGTAGGCGAAGTCTTCCGCCAGCCGGAGGGGATGCCACTGCGGAACGATGTTGAACATCGTGCCGATGCGGATCCGCTCGGTTCGCTCGGCCAGCGTGGCGGCGAAGAGGATGCCGTTGGGCACGACCTCATAGCCCTCGTGCTGGAAGTGGTGCTCGGTCAGCCAGAAGATGTCGTAACCACAGCGCTCGCTGACCACGCCCATGTCCAAGATGCGCTGGGTGGCATGCCACATCTGTTGCTGCGTGTAGCGCCGATCGGTGGGCACGGGCGGACCGGCACCCGCATCATCCATTTCGACGCCGCCGAACAGGAACACCCCGGTGCGCATCAGGTCATCGTAGGAGGCCGTCTCCGCCGAGTACCGAGCCGGGGGCGAGCGGCGCCGGCCGCCGGAAGGATGCCGCGCCGGCCGCCCGACGATTGCGGGGCGCCGTCAGCGGAGCTCGATCCTCCCCTTCGGGGTGTCGATGGCGGCCACGAGAACGGGCGCCGGGCCTTGGACCACGTCGAGCTCGACGCCAAGAGCCCGGTTGGCCTTCCGCACAACGTCAGGGTCGGGGTGCTCGCCTCGCAGGGAGACCAGCCGGCAGCCGCCCGGTGCAGACCGCGACGGATGCGGCGAGTCCAGCCAGTCGATGAGGAACGGCACCAGGCCTTGGTGACTGCCACCCAGCGTGAGCCGCCATTCCAACAGTCGGCCGTCGGGCGTCGCCCGCTGCATCCCGCGTCCGTCGCCGGGGTCGTCCCCGTCGGCGCGGGCCCGCGCCACGACGTCATCGATGTGGGGCGCTTTCACGGCGAATCCAGCCAGCTTGGGCCGATCGAGCGCATCGATGCCGAAGGGCAGCGGCTGACCGGCCGGAACGGATTGGGACGGATCCGGCCCGATCAGCTCGAGGTAGGCGTCGTCGGCCAGACCGAGCAGGTAATTGTGCGTGCCCACGCCTACATGGCGGCCGCCGGCGCTCGAGCTGACCCCCAGCCGATCAGCGAGGTCCGACACCGCCTGATCGAGGTCACGGGTGGCGTAGACGATGTGGTCGATGCGCAGCCCGGCCATGGTCCCCTCCTGTCCCGATGCGTGGTTGAGCCTACAGTTCCGCCGATGAGCAGACCGCTGGACGGCATCCGTGTCCTGGACTTCAGCCGGGTGGTCGCAGGGCCGGCCTGCACCGCGGCGCTGTGCAACATGGGTGCCGAGGTCCTCAAGATCGAGCCGCCCGAGGGTGATCTCCTGCGCCGGGCGCGTCCTCGCCGCAACGGCATCGCGCTCACCTGGTCCCAGGTCAATTGCGGCAAGCTCTGCCTGTCGTTCGACCTCAACCGGCCGGAAGGGCGCGCTATCGCCGCTGAGTTGGCCATGGAGGCCGACGTCGTGGTCGAGAATTTCCGGCCCGGCGTCATGGCCCGCATGGGGCTCGGTCCGGACGAGCTGCGGGCCCGCAAGCCAGACATGGTCTATTGCTCCATCTCGGGCTACGGGCAGGACGGGCCGGCCGCCCAGCGGCGGGCCTACGCGCCGGTCATCCACGCCGAGCTGGGCCTCATCGAGCTGGGTACGCATCGAGGTACGCCACCGGTCCCCGAGCCCGTGTCGCATGCCGATTTCGCCGTGGCCTCGCAGGCCACCTCGGCGATCCTGGCGGCCCTCTTCCATCGGCAGCGTACGGGCGAGGGGCAGCACCTCGACGTGTCGATGGCCGAGACGATGCTGGCCGTGCTCGATTGGACCGCCATCGAGGCGAACGGCGGCATGGGTGACGAGATTCCGACCTTCTATCCGGCCAAGGCGGCGCTCGTCCGTGTCGGCGACGGCAGCTACGTGCAGCTGCCGGGCAATCCGGCCACGACCTTCCCGACCTACCTGAAGCTCATGGGTCGGACCGAGTTGCTGAACGAAGAGCGGTTCGCCACACCCAAGGCCCGCTCCGAGCATCTCGACGACGTCAACGCCGTGATCGCCGAGTGGGCGCTCACCTTCGGGGATCGAGCTGCGTTCGAGGGCGCGCTGGCGAGCGCACGGTTGCCGGCTGGCGAGGTCAAAGCGCTGCGCGACATCCCGAATGAGGACTGGGCGATCGCCCGAGGCGCCTTCGCCACCGTGGACGATGGTGAGGGCAGCACGATCCGCTTGCCGTATTCGCCGATGCGCTTCTCGGCGCAAGAGGTGGGGCTCCGGGGTACGCCTGCCCACCAGGGACAGCACAACCGCGAGGTCCTGGCCCGGGTGCTCGGCTACGACGCCGAGCAGCTCGACCGGCTCGAAGCGGACGCAGTCTTGGTCAGCCGGCGGTAGGCGCCGCTACGATCGCCCCTCGTGTTGACGCACGTCGAGACGAAGTCGAAGGTCCGTCGCCGCGTGGCCGCCCTCGTGATGGGTGCCGTCCTCGCGGCCAGCGTGGTGGCGTGCGGCCGGGAGCAGAACGTTGCCGACCAACCGCACGTCGGCGGCGAGCGTTTCACCCGGGTCAACTGGGAAGATCTGCCCCTGCCGACAAATGGCACGAAGAAGTCCTACAAGGCCACCAAGACCAACCGGACCATGGTCCTTGAGGTGCCCGACACCACGGTCGACAACGCGCTGGCCTGGTATGACCAGCAGCTCACTGCCCAGGGCTGGACCAAGAAGACGGGTCCCGGCAAGACAGTCGACGGTCAGCTGGTCACCTACGACCGCATGGGCCGCACGCTCGCCATCACGGCCGGTCAGCCGGCGAGCACCAGTGGTCCCGCGCCGGTCTCGATCACCCTTTCGTTCAACAAGCTTCCCACGTCCTAGGCGGCGCGCTGGCCCGGGCGGGCGGGGCTGCCCTGGGTCAGCGGCCGAGTCGGGTTCGGAGGGCCTCGGCGGCGGCGGGGTCGACTGCTGTGAGCAGCTCGAGCGCTTCCTCGTACGCCCGGCGGGCATCGGCGTAACGTCCCACCGCCTCGTGCGAGTGGCCAAGGATTGCCAGCGCCCGCCCGGCGCCCCGAGGGTCGTGTCGTTGCCGGTAGCCCAGAGCCGCCATGTCGGCTAGACGGCCGCCCACGGCCAGCTGACCGAGGTGCAACTTGGCCGAGGCCAGATGCTCGAGGATGAGGGGCTCGACCTCGCCGTCGCCGGCGCGCCGGCAACCGTCCAAGGCGTCGCCCAAGGCGGCATCGGCTTCCGCCCAGCGCTGGGTGCGCTCGTACGCCAGGCCCAGTTGCATGAGCGTCCGGTGGGCAACCACCCCTCCCTGCCCGCCCCGTTGCAGCTCGGCCGCCTCGGAGAAGGCCTTGACCGCCTCGTCCGCGTCGCCCCGGGCCAGTTCGAGCTGGCCCAGCGCGTCCAGGGCGGCGATGAGCTGCCGAGCCTCCGCGAGGTGGCGGGCTGCGTCGACGGCGTCCCGACGGGCCGAGCGGGCCTCGTCAAGCCGCCCTTGGGCGACCATGACCTCTGCGGACAAGCCGTACAGGCCGACGAGCAAGGGGGTGTTGTCCAGTGCCAGTGCCAGCGCCAAGGCGTCGTCGGCCGCGGACGCG
>JAXDQG010000267.1:0-4213 GCA_034667945.1 Acidimicrobiia bacterium
TGAAGCCCGCAATGGCCACTAGGCCGACGAAGAGCAGCCCGGCGGTGCCGAGGGCCAGCACCACGGTGGCCGCAGCCGTCTTCCCGAGGTCGGAGCGGGCCTCGATGAGCACCGGCACGTCGCCGGCATGGAACGAGCGCACCTTGGCCGCGGGCGCGTCGACGAGAATCCGCACCTGGTCCGGCGGGTGGGCCTGCCCCGGCGCAACCAGTACGAAGTCGTCGAGCAGGTCACGAGGGTTCTCGACCAATCCCACGACTCGGAACTGCCGCCCGTTGTGCTGCCAGGCGTCGCCGATCCCTGCTTCGAGTGTGGCGGCCGCGCCGCGGGTCAGCGCCACCTCGTCCGAGGTCGTCGGGAAATGGCCCACGGTCACGCGGAGCAATGGCGCCCCGTAGACCCCCGCTGGGTCGGCGTCCCGCAGATCCAGGGTGGAGATGGATCCCGGGATGACGATGTTCTGGTGGGCGATGACCTCGATGGTTCCGAACCACTGCCGAGCGGCCTCGACCGCTGCGGTCACATTGCTGGCGGACCCCGACAGGCTCAATCGCTGGTTGGCCGTGCCCATTCTGGCGTCGACCTGCGACAACGTGTTCGCGGCGATGGCGGCGCCCAACGTCGTGGCGGCCACTGTGAGGCTCAACAGCGCCAGCACCAGCACCTGCTGACGCCACTCACGCCGGAACAAGCGCCACGCCCACCGAACCATGGCCCGACGAGCGGGTCGACCCCCGTGGGCAGCCGTGGCGTCGACGCCAGCCCGAGGCTGCGAGACCCCGACCCTCATTTCGTCGGACTGGGGGCGAGGAGCGACTCGGGACTGGGTGGCGGAGCGGTCTGGTCCGTGAGTCGCCCATCGCGCAGGAACACCACGCGGTCGGCCCACGAGGCCAGCCGGGCGTCGTGGGTCACCACCACGCCCGCCACCCCGCGACGGCAGGCAACTCGGATGAGGCGCATGACGCCCTCGCCGTTGACGGAGTCGAGCGCACCCGAGGGCTCGTCGGCGAGAAGCAGCTGACGGTCACCCACGACCGCCCGGGCGATGGCGACACGTTGGCGCTCGCCGCCGGACAGCTCGTCGGGGAACCGGTCGACCCGATCGGCAACGCCGAGCTCCTCGAGGGCGGCACGGGCCGTTGCCTGCGCCGCCCGAGCCGGAACGCCGTCGAGCTCCAAGGGGAGCGCGACGTTTTCGGCGGCGGTGAGGCCGGCGAGCAAGTTGAAGTCCTGGAAGACGAAGCCGATCGAGCGGCGCCGGAGCCGGGCGCGCTCGTTCCTCGACAATTCGGGCAGCGATGCACCGCCAATCACCACGTGACCGCTCGAGGCGTCCTCGAGACCGCCGGCGATGGTCAACAGTGTGCTCTTGCCCGACCCGCTGGGGCCCATCACCGCCACCAGCTCACCTGGCTCGACCGACAGCTCGACGTCCCACAGGGCGTGTACCTCGACAGCGCCGGTGCCGTACGTCTTGCAGACCTGCCACAGCTCGAGCGCGCTCATCGTCGACCTCCCACCCGTCGCCGGAGCCGGACAGGCAGCGGCGGTGGCGTCGTCGTCGGCGTCGCCGCCTGGGCTTCGCCGGCGTGGCGGGTGATGCGCCCATCCGCGGCATCGAGCCATCGGATGACCGAGTCCAACCGATAGAGCTCGGCGTCGACGACGAGCGCAAAGCTCAGATCCTGCTCGGCTTCGTCGGCCTTCAGCCGGGTCCACTGCTGCATCAGCTCGACCAGATACCGCCGGTGCACCTGGATGACCTCTTGCACGTCGATGCCGGGGAGCCGCAGCGCCACCAACACCTTGATGACCAGCTCATCGCGCGGGGGAGAGGTCAGATCGGGTGGCGTCCGAAGCCATTCGGCCAACTCATGGCGCCCGTCGTTCGTGATACGGAAGCCCTTTTGCGGTCCGTCTTCGACGGCGTCGTCAGATTCGACGAGACCGTCGCGCTCGAGTCGCTGGAGGGTCGTGTACACCTGCCCGACATTGAGGGGCCACACTTCACCGGTGCCGGCCTCGAACTCCTGCCGGAGCTGCAAGCCGTACTTCGGGCCTTCACTCAACAGCGCCAGCAAGGCGTGACGGACGCTCATCGATTGGCCCAACCGCGTAGCATACCGAGTATGACCATACCGAGTATGTAACCCAGCGAAGCCGACATGGCAAGCGCAAGATGCGCCCGGTCATCGGAGCGCAAGCGAGGATGTCGAGCGAAGCGCAACGCCTCGGGCGAACAGCAGCGTCTCGGGCGAACAGCGTCTCCAGCCGCGGCGGGACGACCCCACGAAGCGGGCGTCGGGGGGCCGCTAGCCCGAGTCCTCGGACGAGGGGCGCGGTTGGGAGCGGCCGCCATAGCGCTCGCGGAAGGGCTTGCTGGCTGCTGGCCCGGCCGTGAAGACGAACTCCGGGCCATCCACCCGCTGGCCGGTGGCCCGATCGACCACGACGGGGTCGGCCTCGGTTCCGGACCGGGCGTCGACCAGCACCATGCTCCGCATCTCGGGCGACAGCCGAGCGTTTCCCCACGCGGCCAAAACGACGATGACCGGGCGGAGTGATCGGCCAAGGTCGGTGAGGACGTACTCGTAGCGCGGCGGCTTCTCCTGGTACCGCCGGCGTTCGAGCAAGCCGCTCGAGACGAGGCGCTTGAGTCGGCTGGTCAAGAGGCTCGACGAGATTCCCAAGTTCTGCTGGAACTGATCGAAGCGGGTGTAGCCATCAAAGGCGTCATGCAGGATCAGGAGCGTCCACCACTCGCCGACCAATCCGAGTGTGGCCGAGAGCGGGCATTCACGGTCCTCCAGCCGGATCTTCTCGACCATCCGTGCAGAATCCTCCAACTTCCTCATGTCACTTCTATCTTCGAAGCGATACGACTGCTACCTTAGCAGTGAGTCGGGTGATGAAGCCCGAGCAGGTGGGACGCGCAGGTGATCCAGCGCCGCGCGCCCCGAAGGAGGCTGCCATGGAGCACTCAATGCCGCCGGTCATCGCTCAGTACCTGTCTGCGTCCGACCACAAGAACATCGATGTCATCGTTGCCAGTTTCACAGATGATGCGGTCGTCCGTGACGAGGACAAGGAGTGGCAAGGGCACGCAGGAATCCGGCAATGGCGGTCGAGGGTGGCGAACGCCTACCAGTACACGGTGGAACTGCGCGGCGTCGTTGCCATCGATGGGGACGATGGCCTGGACCGCCATGATGTCTACAGCCACCTCGAGGGCAACTTTCCGGGCGGTCAAGTGGACTTGGTGAACCGGTTCGGTCTGCGCGACGGACGAATCGCCAGTCTCGAGATCGTGCCCGCACCGCCGCCGGCCTGACGCAGGCGCCGCAGGTGTCTCTTGATGGAGCCGCAGGTGTCTCTTGATGGAATGGTTCGGGCACCGACTGTCAGGGCTGTCGGCGTGGAGGACTCGTAGGCCCGTGAGCCGCTGACTGTGCTAGCGGGTCAGGACGCTGTCGACCGCGCCGCCATACAGCTCGGCCGCGCGCCAGCAGTACCAGGCCACAACGGATCGGTAGGGACGGTACGGATCACCGAGGGGCCGGAGCTCGCGGGCGCTCGGCATGGGCACCTTCCAGGCAAGGCCGTACCCGCGCCGGACCCCGAGGTCGCCGATAGGCCAGACGTCGAGGCGGCGAAGCTGGAACATGAGGAACATCTCCGCCGTCCAGGGCCCGATGCCGCGGACCATCGACAGCCTGGTGACGATCTCGTCGTCGCCAAGGCGTGACAGCCCGCGCGGCGACAGGACGACCGTTCCGTCGAGCACCTTGGTCGCCAGGTCCCGCAACGATGCTGCCTTGTTGGCGGACAACCCGACCGACCGCAGCGTTTCGGCGGGCAGCGACAGCAAGGCGGAGGCCTCCACGTCGCCATTCAGCGCGGTGATCAGCCGCCCGTGAATGGCCGAGGCCGCTGCCCCGGCCAGCTGCTGGTACACGACGGCCCGGACCAGCGCAGCGAAGTGCGACTCGGCAGAGCGGCGGATCCGGATCGGCCCGGCCTCGGCGACGAGACGTGCCATGACCGGATCGCGGGCGGCCAGGATGCGAGCCGCCGCGATATGGGACACTCGACTGTCCGGGAGAACTTTGGGCACCTCAGTCACGTCCTGCAGCTTGCCGCGCTCGGTCCCCGTGCGGGGCGGGTTTTGCCGCGCCTACCGGTTCGGTTGCGCATTGTCGCGGGCCGGCCC
>JAXDQG010000268.1:0-10988 GCA_034667945.1 Acidimicrobiia bacterium
CTCGACCGCAACGGCAAGGTGATGGTCGACAACCGCGAGGCCATCATGGTCATGATCGACCGGAAGGCCTACGAGGCCATCCCGACGGAGGCCCAGCGCGACGACCTGCTCAATCGCCTGGCCAAAGCGCTCAACGACAACGGCGTGTTGATGAAGGCGGACGACCTTCGCAACCGCCTGGTCGACAAGCGCTACGACCCTCTCAAGCCGGTGCCCATCGCCGAGGACGTGAGCCCCCAGCTCGAGGTCTACCTGCTCGAGCGGGCGGCCGAGTTCCCCTCCGTCGACACGACCCGTGTCGAGCTGCGGCGGTACCCGCTGGGCCCGCTGGCCGCCCACGTGCTCGGCTACGTCGGCGCCATCAATCAGGACGAACTGGACTCGAAGAAGCAGTCGGCCAAGCCGTACGACCCAGGAGACGAGGTCGGCAAGTCGGGAGTGGAGCGGATCTTCGAGGATGATCTGCGGGGTACGCCGGGCGAGCGGCTGGTCGAGGTGGACCCGCGCGGCGTCGAGATGAACACCCGCTCGGTGGTCGAGCCGAAGCCAGGCTCCGACCTCCAGCTGAGCATCGACGCCGACTTGCAGCGCTCCGTCGAGCAGATGCTGGCCCAGTCCCTGGCGGATGCGCGGGTCCGTCCCAAGCGCAGGCCCACTGATCCAGACGTCAAGGCGCCGGGCGGCGCAGCGATCGTGATGGATGTGAAGACCGGCGAGCTGTTGGCCCTGGCATCCAATCCGACCTACAACCCTGAGGACTTCGTCGGTGGGATCAGCGCATCGCGCTTCGCCGAGCTCAACGACCCGGCGGCCCATGCACCACTCAACGACCGGGCCGTGACCAGCGCGTACGCGCCCGGTTCGACGTTCAAGCTGATCACCGCCTATGCCGCGCTCGAAACCGGGCTGATCAACCCGTCCGAGATCTACCGCGACCGCGGCAGCTACACGATCGAGAAGTGCGAGTCGCAGGGCGGGGCCGGTTGTACCTTCGCCAACGCCGGCAACACGGCTTACGGCGCAGTCGACCTGCCCAGGGCTCTGACCGTCTCGAGCGACGCCTACTTCTACCGGCTGGGCGAGATGTTCTGGAACAACCAGTCGCGACTGGGTCCGGTGCCCATCCAGAACGCCGCTCGGACCTTCGGGCTCGGCCTCCCGACCGGGCTGCAGCTGACCGACGAGGGCAGCGGCAACATCGACGACCCGACCCAACGGATAGCTCGCAACCGTGAGAACCCGACCGCCTTTCCCAACAAGGACTGGTTCACGGGTGACAACGTGAACCTCGCCATTGGTCAGGGCGAGCTTTCTGTGACTCCACTCCAGCTGATCAACGCCTACGCGGCGCTGGCCAACGGCGGCACCCTGATCGCCCCTTCGCTGGCCCGCTCGGTGATCAACCCCCAGACGGGGGCTGCCGAGCGACAGTTCAACCCCCGGGTGCGGAGCACGGTCAACATGCCGCCGGAGATCCGAGATCCGCTGATGCAGGGCCTGTTGGGCGTGGTGAGCAACAAAGACGGCACCGCGCACGGCAGCTTCCAGGGCTTCCCGACCGACACCTATCCGGTTGCAGGCAAGACGGGCACGGCCGAAATCGACCCCGGTAAACGAGCCGACACCTCCCTGTTCGCGGCCTTCGGTCCGGTGAACGACCCCAAGTACGCGGTTGTCGCCGTGTTGGAAGAGTCAGGCTTCGGCGCTGACGCGGCTGTGCCGCTGGTTCGCCAGATCTTCGACGTCCTCCGTACGCAGGGCCAGCCGCCTCCACCCCCGCCAGCGCCCGGCACGCCGCCCCCCGCGGCGGCGTCCACGACCGTCGCGTCGAGCTCGGCCGAGCCGACCACCACTGCGGCGGCCGCAGAGACCACGGCGGCGTCTGTCGCGGCCGAGACGACCACCTCCACGGCTCCGCCGGCTCCACCGACCACAGCAGCTCCGACCACCACAGCTCCGACCACCACGGCGCCGGCCCCGACGACCGTCCCAACGACCGCAGCGCCGTCGTCGACCAGCACGGCAGCCTCGGGGCCAGGTCCACCGGATACGGGCGCCTCCACGGCGTCCGTGCCCACCTCCGATCCCGGTGGCGGAGGCCCCTGATGGTCGCCACCACCCGTTTGGCCTCCCTCGAGAAGGATCCGGCCGCACCGCGCAGCAACGTCGACTGGCTCCTGCTGATCATCACGCTGCTACTGACATGCGCCGGCGCAGCCATGATCCACTCCGCCACCAAGGGTTTCGGTAACCCGGCGAGCACGGCCTACCTGGGCAAGGAGGTCCTGTTCATCCTGGTGTCGTGGGTGGTTCTCGCCGCCGTGATGCTCATCGACTACGAACGCATCCGTCGGTGGGCTCCGCTCATGTACGTGCTCGTTCTGCTGAGCCTCGTCGGCGTACTGGCGGTGGGTTCCAATCGCAAGGGTGCCCAGGCCTGGTTCGCCCTCGGTCCACTCCAGTTGCAGCCGTCCGAGCCGGCCAAGGCGGTCCTGGTCGTCACCCTGGCCGCCTACCTGTCGGCCAATCGCGAACGGCTGAACCTCCCGCGGGTCATCGTGGCGCTGGTGCTCGCCGGCCTGCCCATGGGCCTGATCCTGCTGCAGCCGGACCTCGGCACCATGCTCGTCTTCGTCGTGGTGGCCTTCGGCATGCTGGTGGTTGCCGGCGTCCGTGGTCGCTACCTGGCCGTGCTGGCCGCGGTGGGCATCATCGGCATGGCTGTCGTGCTCAACTCGGGCGTGCTGGAGAACTACCAGCGTGACCGACTCACCGTGTTCATCAAGGGCGAGTCGCAGGTCGCCCAAGGGGCGGGCTACAACCTCGAGCAGTCGAAGATCGCCATCGGCCTGGGAGGGCTGACCGGCTGGGGGTACGGCAAGGGCCCGCAGACGCAGAACGACTTCGTTCCCGAGCAGCAGACCGACTTCATCTTCACGGTTGTGGGGGAGGAGCTCGGCTTCGTCGGCGGCGCCACCTTGTTGTTGCTCTTCGCTCTGCTGAGCCTGCGCATCCTGCGGGCCGCGGCCCTGGCGCGGGACGACTTCGGTACCTTGGTCTGCGTCGGGTTCCTGCTGATGATCGTGTTCCAGGTGTTCCAGAACGTGGGCATGAGCATGGGGATCATGCCGATCACCGGCCTTCCGCTGCCCTTTGTCTCCTACGGCGGATCGTCCTTGCTGACCACCTATGCCGGCATCGGCATGGTGCTCAACATCCGTATGCGTCGCTTCCGTTGACACTCCGCCCGGCAGGCCCCGCAAACGCGTAGCCGTCGAGCGTCCGAGGGTGCCCCGCAGCTCGGTGCGCGAGGCCCTTGAACCGGCCGTTCCGGACCGTTGCGGCTATCAAGTACTCTGAAGCTCGCCATGACCTCCATCTGGCCTCTTCTAGAGCCGCTCCTTACCAGGGTCGAAAAGCCCGCTCGCTACATCGGTTGCGAAGACGGCGCGCAACAGCCGCTGCATGCTCCGGCGAAGGTGTCATGGCTGCTCGTCTATCCGGACACCTACGAGATCGGACTGCCCAACCAGGGCCTCCAGATCCTCTATGAGATCCTCAACGAGCGCGAGGACGCGGTCGCCGAGCGGTCGTACGCCCCCTGGAGCGATCTCGAGGCGTTGCTGCGGCAACATCGCCTGCCCCTGTTCTCGGTGGATGGTCATCGACCCGCCGGCGACTTCGATCTCTTGGCCTTCAACCTCTCGGCCGAGCTCACGTACACCAACCTGCTGAACTGCGTAGATCTGGCGGGCGTGCCCGTCCGCTCCGAGGATCGGCGGCCCGAGCACCCCCTGGTCATCGCGGGTGGGCACTGCACCTACAACCCCGAGCCGCTCGGTGACTACGTCGACGCGGTCGTGCTGGGCGACGGGGAAGAGGTCGTCGGGGCGATCACGGAGGTCGTGGCCGAGTGGAAGGCGTCGGGCCGCACCGAGGGCTCCCGTCAGCAGGTGCTGCGAGAGCTGTCCAAGGTCCCCGGCGTGTATGTCCCGGCCATGTACGAGGTGACCTACGACGGACCGAAACTGGTCTCGATCGCTCCTCGCTACCCCGACGTGCCGGCGCAAGTCGAGAAGCGCACCATCGCCGATCTTGCGGCGTGGCCCTACCCCAAGAACCAGCTGGTACCGCTCACCGAGGTCGTGCACGACCGCCTCAATGTCGAGGTCTTTCGGGGCTGCACCCGCGGGTGCCGGTTCTGCCAGGCGGGCATGATCACCCGGCCGGTGCGCGAACGACCTGCGCAGCAGGTGCGCACGATGGTGGCCGAGGGCCTGCGCCGAACGGGCTACGACGAGGTGGCCTTGACCTCGCTCTCCACTGCGGATTTCAGCGGCATCGAGTCGGTGGTGGGCGGCATCATCGACGACCCGGTGAACTGCGGCCAGGTCTCGGTGTCGCTGCCCTCGCTGCGGGTCGACGCCTTCACCGTCGGCGTGGCCGCCCAGCTGCAGAAGGCCCGACGCACCGGCTTGACCTTCGCACCCGAGGCCGGCACGTGGCGCATGCGCCAGGTCATCAACAAGCTCATCCGCGAGGAGGACCTGTACGAGGCGGTCGACGCCGCCTACGGGCAGGGCTGGCGGCGAATGAAGCTCTATTTCCTCACCGGGCTCCCCACCGAGACCGACGAGGACACGATGGGCATCCTCGAGCTCGTCCGCAACTGCGTCCAGATCGGCCAGCGTCACACCCGCGCTGCGTCGGTGACGGCGTCGGTGGGCGGCTTCGTGCCCAAGCCGTTCACGCCGTTCCAGTGGTTCGGCCAGAACACCGTGGCCGAGCTGAGCCGCAAGCTCTCCCTCCTCCGTGAGGCCGCCCGGCGTGAAAGAGGTGTCCAGCTCAAATGGCACGACCCGCGGGCGACCTTGGTGGAAGGGCTGCTCAGCCGGGGTGACCGCCGGGTGGGTCGGGTCATCGAGCGGGTGTGGCGCCAGGGCGGCACCTTCCAGGAGTGGTCCGAGCATTTCAGGCTCGAGCGATGGAACGAGGCCATGGCCGCCGAAGGCCTCTCGATGGATTGGTACGTCCATCGTCATCGCACCGAGGACGAGGCTCTCCCGTGGGATCACCTCTCCGCCGGCCTGCACAAGGATTTCCTGTGGCAGGACTGGCGAGACGCTCTCGACGAGGTCGGCCTGCCCGATTGCCGCTGGACGCCCTGTTACGACTGCGGCGCCTGCACCGGCTACGGCATCGAGCATCGGGTGGCCTCAGCAGTACCGCCCGCAGGTGGCAGCCAGGGCACCGGGCAGGATCTGCGCAGCGAGGGCGATGTGCTGGTGCGCTTCCTCGGCCGCAGGTCCTTGGGAGCGGCAGCCACATGAGGGTGCGGGCGCGCTTCACGAAGCAGGGGAAGGTGCGCTTCACGAGCCATCGTGACGTCGCTCGCCTGTGGGAGCGCGCCCTGCGCAAAGCGTCAGTGCCGGTGGCCTACACCGCGGGCTTCTCGCCGCGGCCCCGGCTCCATTTCGGCTTGGCGCTCTCCACCGGCCACGAGTCGCTGGCCGAATATCTGGATATTGATCTCGACGGGGAGCGGCTCGACGGGCCCGTCGATCTGGAGAAGCTCGCGGTGCAGCTCTCCAACGCCCTTCCCGAGGGCATTCTGGTGACGGTGGCAGCCGAGGCTGACCGCTCGGCTGATTCGTTGCAGCAGGCGGTGACCAGCTGCACGTGGTCCATCGTGGTGGGCGGCGCAACCCGCGCTGCCCTGGCGCGACGCATCGAGCAGGTGCTCGACACGCCGAGCCTTCCGGTCACCCGCGAACGCAAGGGCCGCCAGGTCAGCGACGACCTGCGTCCCCATCTGATTTCTCTGCAACTGACGCACGCGGAGCACGACACATGTGTCCTCGAGGCAGAGCTGGGCACCCAGCCCCGCTCCGTGCGGCCCACCGAGCTGGTGGCCGCGCTGAGCCCGGAATGGACCGAGCTGCGTGTGTGCCGGTTGCAGCAATGGATTTCACACGACGGCGACCGCCACGAACCCCTGGTTCCCTGGCGGACCGAGCCGTCCTGGGCCCCCACCGAGGTGCGGGCCCCGTGAGAAGGGATCGTTCCCATGTCCGACCTCGAGGCCTTCCCCCGCCCCGAAAGCACACCGGAGGCGGGCGGGGAGGCTGAGCCCCGGCGCAGAGGGCCGGAGGGCCCATACACCGCGCCCCCGAGCACCACCTCGTCAGGTTCGCCTGATTCGCCAGCGCCACCTGCGAGCGGCGGAGTCGCCGGCGCCAGCTCGGGCGCAGACGCTTCGCACAACAACGGAGCCGCTCGCGCGGCCGGCGGCGGAGGAGACGGCGCCGACGATGAGGCGAGTGGCGCAGCGCGGCCGGCGCGTTCCGGCCACCGGAGAGGTCGACGAGGTCGTGGGGGAGGCGGGGGCGCGGCAGCGGCCCCAGCCCTGCCCGAAGGCGCCGAAGACGGCACATTGCCGCCCCCGGCCATCACACCCGAGGGCACCGGCTTTGGGGCAGTTTCGGCACCGGCGGTTGGTGACGGTCGGATGCCCGAGCTGCCCGATCCGCCGTACGAAGGCAAGCCTCGCTCGGTGGAGGCGGCCGCCAAGGCGCTGGTGCCCCGCAAGCCGAAGATCGGGGACAGCATGCCGGCCCCGGTGCCTCCGCAGGCGCCGGAGCCCGAGAGCCCCACCGCCGACGCAGACGGCGGCGGTGAGCGCCGGCGACGTCGCCGCGGATCACGGGGGCGGTCGGCATCGAGCGGTTCCGCCGGCACTGCCGGTGCAGGCCGGGGTCGCGGTGGCAATCAGGCCAAGCCCATCGAGCAGGTCATCAACGACGACCCCATCGAGCTCGACGAGAAGACGCTCAAGCGCCGCCGCGGGCGGGAGCGCAAGGGCCGTCCTGTCGGGCGCTATCTGATGGCGGTGCACGTGGGTCCAAAGGCCACTCAGATCGCCGTGCTGGAGGGGCGCAATCTGGTCGAGCACTACGTGGCCCGGCCTTCGGACGACGTGGCGCAGATCCACGGCAACATCTACCTCGGCCGGGTACAGAACGTGCTGCCGGGTATGGAGGCGGCCTTCGTCGACATCGGGACACCGAAGAACGCGGTGCTCTACCGAGGCGATGTCCAGTTCGACAAGGAGGACGTCGAAGAGCGCAGCCAGCCGCGCATCGAGCAGGTGCTCCGGGCCCGCCAGTCGATCGTCTGCCAGGTCACCAAGAACCCCATCGCCCACAAGGGCGCCCGCCTCACCCAGGAGGTGTCGCTACCCGGGCGTTTCGTGGTGCTGATTCCCAACAGCTCGACGTATGGCATCTCCAAGCGACTGCCCGACCAGGAGCGCAAGCGGCTGCGCAGTCTGCTCGACCGGGTGAAGCCGGCGCAGCACGGGATCATCGTGCGGACCGCGGCCGAGGGCGTGACCGAGGAGGAGATCGAACGCGACGTCCGCCGGCTGGTCGCCCAGTGGGATGCCACCGATCGACTCGCCAAGCGAGCGACGGCGCCCTCGCTGCTCTACCGCGAGCCCGACTTGGCGGTACGGGTCATCCGCGAAGAGTTCAACACCGAGTACCGGTCGATCGTCATCGATGACGTCTCGCTGTTCGAAGAGGTGCGCGACTACGTGCGGTCCATCTCTCCCGAGTTGGCCGACCGGGTCGAGTACTACGACCCCAGCGCCGAGCCCCTGCCGTTGTTCGAGCGGCACCATGTGCACGAACAGCTGGTGCGGGCGACCGACCGCAAGGTCTGGCTCCCCTCGGGTGGCTCGCTGATCATCGAGCACACCGAGGCCCTCACGGTGATCGACGTGAACACCGGCAAGAACGTGGGCTCGCGCAGCCTCGAGGAAACGGTCTTCCACAACAACCTGGAGGCCGCCGAGGAGATTGCCCGCCAGCTGCGGCTTCGCGACATCGGCGGCATCATCGTCATCGACTTCGTCGACATGGAGTCGAAAGAGAACCGTGAGAAGACGATCCAGCTGTTCCGCGAGGCACTCGCCCGCGACAAGACCCGAACGCAGGTGTTCGACATCTCGGAGCTGGGCCTGGTGGAGATGACCCGCAAACGGATCGGCGAGGGCCTGCTCGAATCGGTGTCGTTGCCCTGTGAGGTGTGCGAACGACGCGGCGTGGTCCTCGACCCGGACCTCGTTGGCGAGCACATGCAGTAGCCCCAATCGCTCTGGCAGGGGCGGTACGACTGCTCGGCCATCCTCACTTCGTGACACTTCGCACGAGCTGCGGTTTCCCCGCCCTGCTCGAAGCCGCTAGAGTAGCCAACCGCTATGTACGCAGTCATCCAAGCCGGAGGCCGGCAGTACCGGGTCGCAGAAGGGCAGCAGCTCGATGTCGACCTGCTCGGCACTGAGGGGGACGTCTCGTTCCAACCAGTGCTGGTCGTCGACGGCGATGCTGTCCTCGTGACGCCTGACCAGTTGGCGGGCGCCTCGGTGTCTGCCCGGGTTGTCGGCCAGACCAAGGGCCGCAAGATCGTGGCCTTCAATTACAAGCCGAAGTCGAATCAGCGTCGGCGGTGGGGTCACCGCCAGCGTTACTCGACCATCGAGATCACCGGGATCTCCCGGGGCTGAAGGAGCACGCGGAATGTCAAAGACCAAGGGTGGCGGCTCCACCCGTAACGGCCGCGACTCACACGCCAAGCGGCTTGGGGTCAAGGCCTACGCAGGCACCGCTGTATCGGCCGGGTCCATCCTCGTTCGTCAGCGCGGCACCAAGTTCCATCCCGGCGAGAACGTCGGCCGGGGCGGCGATGACACGTTGTTCGCCAAGATCGACGGACAGGTGAGCTTCGGTAGTCGCCGTGGTCGTCGGGTGATCAACGTCCTCAACGGACAAACGCCACCGCCCGCTGAGTAGGACTTCATCGAGAGCTGTGCTTACGGTCCTCGCCCTCGGGCGGGGGCCGTTTCGCGTCTGCGGGCCGCCCGAACCTCGCAATCCGGCCGGAGAGTCCTACCGCCAAGCATCGAACCCTGCCGGCAGTTGGCTTGCGGGCCAGTCGAGCAGGGCCATGGCCCTCTCGCACGCGAATCGATCTGTCATGCCACCGACGTAGGTGACCGCGGCCCGGAAGGCCTCCGGCGATTGAGTGGTGAGCTCGGCCGCTCGCCGACCGGGCATGAGCTGGGGATGGGCGGCGAAGTGCTCGACCAGGGCCCGCAGGAGCGACACGACCCGGTTGCCCTGCTCGACAGAGAGCGGGCGGAGATAGACGTGCTCGTAGTTGAAGAGTCTGAAGCTGGCCAGCGCTTCCGCCTGGGGCTCCACCATGCCGATCTGCCCGGTCGACTCTGTGGCCTCGATCATGCCGCCGATGAAGGCCGCCAGCTGCAACCGCCGAGTGTCGCCACAGCGGTTCCGTACGACCTCGGGCAGGTCTCCCGGCGAGGCCAGCCCTGCCGACGCGGCGTCTTCGAAGTCGTGGCAGACGTAGGCGATGCGGTCTGCCCAGCTCACCACTTCCGCCTCGGGCGTTGCCGGCGCCGGCCGCGACCACGAGTGGTTGCGCACACCGTCAAGCGTCTCGACGCAGAGGTTGAGTGGTGCCAGGACGACATCTGCTCCCCAGACGGCGTGGTCGTACCCCTCGTCCACATACGGATCTAGCGCATCTTCGGAGGCGTGGCCCCCCGGCCCGTGTCCGCAGTCGTGCGCGAGGGCAATGGCCTCGGTGAGAGCGACGTTCAGCCGCAGCGCCCGCGCCACCGAGGTGGCTACCTGGGCGACCTCCAGTGCGTGGGTCATCCTGGTGCGCTGATGATCGTCAGGGAATACCCAGACCTGCGTCTTTCCGGCCAGTCGACGAAACGCGCTGGCATGGAGGATGCGATCTCGGTCGCGCTCGAAGCAGGTGCGTTGTGGGTCGGGATCTTCCTGGACGAGGCGGTTACCCGCTCCTTGTGCCCTGGTGGCGCCGGCGGCCAGCCAGCGATCTTCGAGAGCTTCCCGCTCTTCCCGCCGGAGGGCGGCGACCGGGCCGACGCGGGCCCCGCTGTCGGCGTGCGCCAGGCGGACAGGGGTGGCGGTGGCGTGCCCGTTCATCGTGGAGGCCCAGGTACGGGACCGGTCCGTCAGCATGGCCCCTACTGTACGGACGGGGTATGACAGCGAAGGGTGCATCCCGTCCGCAGTCGCATCATCCGGGGCAGTCTTGCCCGGACTGCCAGTCTTCTCGGTGCCGGTCTTGCCCGGACTGCCAGTAGATGCCCAGCCCCTAAGCTGGCTCACCGTGTCCCAGTTCGTCGACGAGTGCGGCCTCAACGTGCGGGGCGGCGACGGGGGCGCCGGTTGTGTGGCCTTCCGTCGTGAGCCCTATGTCAGTCGGGGTGGTCCCGATGGCGGTGACGGTGGCCGCGGCGGCGATGTCTGGCTGGTGGCCGATCGCAACGTCGCCTCGCTGATCGCGTTTCGGGATCACCCCCATCGACGGGCCACCAACGGGTCACATGGCCGGGGTAAGAAGCAGCACGGGCACCGCGGCAACGACGTCGAGGTGGCCGTCCCCGAAGGCACGGTTGTGAAGGATCGGGACGGCTCGGTGCTGGCCGACCTGGTGTCGCGGGGTGATCGTTGGCTGGCGGCCAAGGGCGGCCAGGGCGGCCGGGGAAATGCGTGCTTCCTGTCGAACAAGCGGCGGGCGCCGTCCTTCGCTGAGCAGGGCGAAGAGGGAGAGGAGCGCTGGCTACGGCTGGAGCTCAAGCTGGTGGCCGACGTGGCGCTCGTAGGGTTCCCCAACGTCGGCAAGTCGACGCTGATCTCCCGGATCTCGGCGGCCAAGCCCAAGATCGCCGACTATCCCTTCACCACGCTCGAGCCCAACCTGGGCGTCGTACGCACCGACGAAGGGTTCGAGCTCGTGGTGGCCGACATCCCGGGGCTCATCGAGGGTGCGAGCGACGGCCGGGGGCTCGGCCACCAGTTCCTCCGCCACGTCGAGCGCGCCCGCGTGCTGGCCATCCTGCTCGACCTCGCCCCGTCGGCCGAGCACAGCCC
>JAXDQG010000269.1:0-3338 GCA_034667945.1 Acidimicrobiia bacterium
CGACGACGAACCGACCGGTCCACTCTCGCTGCCGACCTCAGCACGGCCCTGGCCAACAACCAGCTCTGGGTCGCCTACCAACCCCTGATCCAGCTTGACAGCGGGCGGACAGTAGGCGTGGAGGCACTACTGCGCTGGGACCACCCGATACGCGGCGCCGTCCCACCAGCCACTTTCATCCCGGTCGCCGAGGACGCCGGCCTGATCATCCCCCTCGGAACCTTCGTACTCCAGCAAGCCTGCGCCCAGGTCGGAACGTGGAACTCTGAGCGCGCCATGAGCGACCTGCCACCGCTCGGGGTGTCGGTGAACTGCTCGGCTCGGCAACTGCTCGACCCCGGATTCCTAGACGTCATCACCCTCGCCCTGAGAAACGCCGGGCTAGCCCGCGACCACCTCACCCTCGAAATCACCGAAAGCGTCCTGGTCGATAGCGTCACCGGCGCCGCAGACCGGCTAGAAGAGATCGCCGCCACCGGCGTGGGGCTCTCGCTAGACGACTTCGGCACCGGATACTCCTCCCTGTCCTACCTCAGCCGGTTCCCCGTTCGAGTCATCAAGATCGACCGCTCGTTCGTATCCGGCCTCGGCCACTCAGACACCGACGAGGCCATCATCAGCGCCGTCGTCAGCCTCGCCAACCGACTCGGCCGACACGTTCTCGCCGAAGGCATTGAAACTGCCGAACAGGCAGAATTCGTCGCCCGGCTCGGATGCCGACTCGGCCAGGGCTACCTCTTCGGGCGCCCCGAACCCGCCCACGCCCTCGACTCGCTACTCACTTCGCGGCAGCCAGAACCAGCGCCGTAGCGCATCGACTCCCCGCCAGCCGCGCAGTAGCCGGCCGATTGTGACCGAGCGTCCCGGCCAGATCGGCAACCCATCAACGCGGGGCCGGGCAGTCGCGACGGTGTGGCCTTCAGTGCAACGCTCTGCACGCGTCGACCCAGCGCGCGGATAAGTCTCGCCCCCGGTCGTGACGGTTCGTCCGATGACGGGCATCGGGCATCGCAACCTCAACCCCCGGCCACGCAAGGAGATGCCGACTGTGACCACCTACGTCCAAGTGCAGAACCGGCCGGGCGTGCGCTTGCGTGCCCGCGTCGACCGGCAGTGGCGTCACCAAGGCGCCCTGGAAGGTCGCCGTCTACTACTACCACGACACCGTGCAGTACTTCCGAGTCCTTCCCGTCCACGACTGCCGGCTGGGGAGTTACAGCCAACCGTTGCGCCGGAACAGCCGGTACAGCACCAAGCAGACCGCCGCGATCACTCCGAGCACCAGGAAGTAGCCGTACTTCCAGTGCAGCTCGGGCATGTTGGCGAAGTTCATGCCGTAGATCCCCGCTATCGCCGTCGGGACCAATGCGATGGCCGCCCAGGCCGAGATCCGGCGCATGTCCTCGTTCTGCCGGACCGCGATCTCGTTCTGCCGGACCGCGACCTGCGCTTGCCGGGCCGCCACCCGGGAGAGGTCAGCCTGCAGTACGTCTGAGAGCAGCCGGTCATGGCCCTCGATGGCGTCCGCGGCGCGCAGCACGTGGTCGTGCACGTCGCGGAAGTACGGCGCCGCCGACTCGTCGATGCCGGGGACGGCGCCCTCGGCGAGCCGGTGCAGCGGTGTCGCGAGCGGCAGCACGGCGCGGCGGAACTCGGCGATCTCCCGCTTGAGCTTGTAGATGCGCTCGGAGTGGTCGTCGCCGCCGGTGCTGCCGAACACCTGCGACTCGATGTCGTCGACGTCCTCGGTGATGCAGTCAATGGCCTCCTCGTAGCCGTCCACGACCAGGTCCGCGGTCCGGTACAGCACGCCCGTGGGCCCGTGCTCGAGGAGCTTCGAGTTGCCCCGGTCCAGCTCGGCGCGCACCCGGGGCAGCACGTCGGACTCGCCATGCCGGACTGTCACTACGAAGCCCCGGCCGAGGAAGATGGCCAGCTCGGTGACGTCGACGACCTCGTCGTGGTCGACGTAGCGGACCGGCTTGAGCACCACGAATAGCACGTCGTCGTAGGTCTCGAGCTTGGGCCGCTGGTGCGCCTTGACGGCGTCCTCGACCGCCAGGTGCGGCAACCGGAACTCCTCGGCTACCGCGGCGATGTCCTCAGCGGTCGGCTGCTGCAGCCCGATCCAGACGAACCCGCTCGTGCTGCGGGCGACCTCGCCGGCCTCGCGAAGCGGCACCCGCCCGGGGCGGCGGTGCCCGTTCTCATACACGCCGCAGTCACCGATGACCTCGCCCAGGTCCCGCTGCCACTCGACGACGTCGGGCTGCTCGACCGGTGTCGGGTCATCGGAAGGTTGGTCTCGGCTTCCGGCTCGCCTCGGCAGCACCTTCCGCGCCCGGCTCGCGGTACGGGCAGGCCACGGCGCATCATCGCTCGCCATCACCGCTCCTACCACCAGGACCACCCACCTGCACTCTACGAGCCGCCTCGCGAGCACCGACATCTCGTCACCTCGCGCCTCAATCCGACCTGTCGGGGCACGAATCGAACCCAGGACTCTCTCGATGCGGGGTCCTCGCCGTCGTTGACCGAGGGCGCCACGGCGGCGCTGCGGGCGCTGGTGAGGGTGTGGTCGCGTTCGGCGCGGGCGTGGAGGTAAATCAGGGCGGCGGCGGGCTGGCGTGGCCGAGGCGGGCCATCAGCTCGGGCAGGGTGGCGCCGGCCTCGGCGGCGAAGTCCTGGGCCAGGCAGCGCAGGTCGTGGACCCGGACTGGGGCACGGCGGCCGCGGTCAGGGCACGGCGGACAGCCAACTGTCCTTCCACGCTAGCCGTGCGGTTCGATCCCGGTCACCCGCTCCACGTGGAGCCCTCCGGCCTTTCTAGCCCGACGGGGCGAGGCGAAACGAGCTGATGGAGGTCCAGGCCGTCCTGGCGTTTCCAGGTGGCAGGAGCCGGCTGCGTCCCCCTGGCGGTAGCCGCGGATGGGCGCTGGCAGCGATGCCGGGTCCCCGCTGGACCGCCGATGCTGAGGTCGACGGTGTGGTCGGCGTTGTCAGCGAGGGAGCGCCCATGTGGGGCAAGCGGGAGGACATGGTCGTCCACGACACGGAGCCGTTCAACGCCGAGCCGGCGCCGGCCGCGCTGGCCGGCCAGCCGCGGACCCCCGTCGAGACCTTCTACAGCCGCAACCACGGCGCCATTCCGGACCTGGACCCGGACAGCTGGCGGCTTCGCGTCGACGGCCTGGTCGACCACGAGCTGGATCTGTCCCTGGCCGAGCTGCGGCGGTTCCGGGCACGCACCGAGGTGGCCACCCTGGTGTGCGCGGGCAACCGACGCGCGGAACTGCTGGCGGTCCGGCCCATCCCGGGCCAGGTGCCGTGGGGGCCGG
>JAXDQG010000270.1:0-4643 GCA_034667945.1 Acidimicrobiia bacterium
ACCGGGGTCCGCAGCCGGCGCGAACTGGTGGCCGCGCTCATGGGATGACGGGCGCTCAGGAGCGGCGGCCGGTGAGGCAGGTCTGCATGAAGTGCTCGGCCAGCTGGGGCTTGCCGGCGAGATGCACGTGCAGGTACGTGGCCAACAGCGAGGGCGATGCGAAGCCGTCGGTCCGCCGGCCGAAGCGCCATTCGAGGTGCACGGCGCTGCCAGTTGGGGTGACCTGGCTGTAATGGAACTCGTGGCCACGGAGCGCGGTGCCCACCGGGCCGAGCGGTGAGGCCAGGGCCGTCGTCGCCTGGCGGTAGCCGAGCGTCAAGCGGCCGGTCATCTGCGCCTCGGCGTCCACCACGCCGCTCATCGGCCGTCCATCCAGGCTCTTTGCCAGCCACAACAGCCCGCCGCATTCTGCCCACGTCGTAAGACCGCTCTCTATGCGCTGGCGTACGTCAGCCAGCAGTTGGCGGTTCGCGGCCAGCTGCTCGCCGAACTCCTCGGGGAACCCGCCGCCGACCACGAGACCGTCGAGCCGGTCGGGCAGTGCTTCGTCGCGTAGCGGGTCGAACGGCACGATCTCGGCGCCCGCGGCCCGTAAGGCCTCGAGGTTGTCCTGGTAGCCGAAGGTGAAGGCTGGCCCGCCCGCCACGGCCACCCGCGCCGAGCCGATTCGCGTGGGAACGGCTGGCGCCTCGGTCCTGAGCTCCGGCGCCGAGCGAGCAGCCCGGAGAATGCCGGTCAGGTCACAGGACGCGGTTATCGACTCGGCCAGCCGGGCGAGTGCTTCGGACGCTTCCTGGGGACGCTCGGCAACCGGCACCAGGCCGAGGTGACGATCACGCCAGGTCAAGCGGTCGTCGCGACGGATGGTCCCCAGCACCGCGACGCCCAGGCCATCCAGCGCCTCCGTGAGCAGGGAGGCGTGGGTGTCGCTGGCCACACGGTTCAGGATCACCCCGGCCAGCCGCAGGCGGGGGTCGTGATCACGGAAGCCCCGGACCACGGCGGCCACCGAGGAGCTCATCGAGGCGGCGTCGACCACGAGCACCACCGGCGCATCGAGGGCGGCGGCCACGTCCGCCGTCGACGACGGGGTCCCGTCGGCCGCACCATCGAAAAGACCCATCACACCCTCGATGATCAGGATCTCGCTGTTCAGGCCGGCACGGGCCGCCAGGGGCTTGGCCAGCGTCACTCCGCACATCCAGGCGTCGATGTTGCGGGGCGGTCGACCGGTGGCCAGCGAGTGATAACCAGGGTCGATGAAGTCCGGACCTACCTTGGCCCCGGCCACCCGGGTGCCGGCTGCCCGGAAGGCGGCCATCAGGCCGGTAGCGATGGTGGTCTTGCCGACGCCGGAGTGCGTGCCGGCAACGACGAGGCGGGGGCCCAGGACGAGACTCAGAACTCGATGCCCTTCATGGCGGCGATGCCCTCGTCGTAGGCGTGTTTCACCTTGCGCATCTCGGTGACGGTGTTGGCGATCTCGATCAGCTCGGGCGGTGCGTTTCGCCCGGTGGCCACCACGTTCGTCTTCGGCGCCCGTGACGAGATGGCCTGCACCACCTCGTCCACTTCGATCCAGCCGTACTTGATCGGATAGGTCAGCTCGTCGAGCACGATCAGGTTGTACCGACCGTCGGCCAGCTTCTCCTTGGCCACCTCCCAGGCGTGGCGGCCCTTGGCGGCCGTTTCGTCGAGATCGGTGGATTCCCAGGTGAAGCCGTCGCCCAGCGTGTGCCATTCGATACCGAGATGGTCGGCCAGCTTCCGTTCACCGGTCTTCCACTTGCCGCTCTTGAGGAACTGGACCACACAGACGTTCCAGCCCCTGGCCCAGCCGCGGACCATCACCCCGAACGCTGCCGAAGACTTGCCCTTGCCATGCCCGGTGTTCACGAGAACGATGGACTGTCTGGCCATCGTCACAGCTTCCTCTCTGGGCGTTGCTCCGGGCCAACCGCGGCTGTTGCCGAACAGGCGACGGCCACCGTCGTGTAACGCCCCTTCACCTTGGCGACCAGCAGGCGGGCGGGGGCTGCGACTGCCAAGAGCGCGGCGCCCTCGCACACCGAGTCGGACGCCTGGGCGAGCTGCTTGTCGGTGAAGCCCCGGACCTCCAGCTGCAGCGCTTGCACGCGGGGGTCATCGACCAGCCGGTCCACGGTCCCGACCAGGTCGACTGCCGACCGGCTCAAGCCTGCGCCCGACAGCACCGTGTCGGCCAGGCCCAGCAGCTCCTCGGCGGTGGCCGAGGACGACAGGCCGACCCCCAGCGCAATCACGGCGTGGGCCCCCAGCAGATGAATACGGGGTTCTCGGGTCGAAGCATCACGCCGTCGCCCAGGGGCTGCGAGCGCGACACCGCCACCTGGCACATCGAGCCAAGGCGGGCTCGGGCCTGCAGCGCCCGATCCACCAGGACGAAGTTGGCCACCAGGCGTCCTCCGGGACGGAGTCGTGCCAGCGCAGCGTCCAGAACAGCCAGCCCGCCGCCCCCGACGAACACCGCATCCGGGTCGGGGAGCTCGGCCAGGACGGCGGGCGCCTCGCCCTCGATGGCCTGGATGCGCACGCCGTGGCGGACTGCGTTGGCTTCGACGAAGGCGATGGCCCGCGGATCATGATCGACCGCGAAGACCTGCAGATCGGGCGCCAGACCGGCGGCTTCGATCGCCACCGAGCCGCTGCCGGCGCCGATGTCCCATAGGACGCCGTGGCGGGGTGGGCCGAGCTTCGACAGCGAGACCGCTCGGACCTCGGCCTTGGTGATCATGCCGGCACGATGCTCGAAGGCCTCTTCGGGCTGGCCCCACCGCAGCGACGGTGCCTGCTGACCGGCCGGCGGCACGGCAAGAGGCGGCCGCAGCACCACGATCGACAGCGGATCGAAGCGCCCGCCCGCCAGGCCGGCCAGGTCGGTCGTGATCACCTGCTCGTCGTGCTCGCCGAGGCGCGACAGCACCGCAACCGCCCGGGGCGGGCAGCCTCGCTCCACCAGGGCCGCGCCGAGGCGCTGAGGAGGGTTGTCAGGGGAGGTGAGCACGGCGGTCTTGCCCGACCGGAGGCAGGTCTCGACCGCGGGTTCGAGCGGCCGCCCGTGGGCGGACACGACCGCGGCGTCGTCCCAGTTGGTGGCCAGTCGGGCGAAGGCCAGCGCCACAGACGAAGGCGCCGGATGGACCTCGAGTGCTTCAGGCGTGCCCAGACGTTCGGCCAAGACCCGGGTGATGCCGAAGAAGCCGGGGTCGCCCGAGGCCAGGATGCAGACCCGTTCGCCCCCGCCTGCTCCCTCAAGGGCCGCATCGAGCAGCGGCTCGAGCGGCCCCCTCAGGTCGATCGCCCGAACCGTGGCCGCCAGCCCGAGCGCATCTCGGTGGCGGGCCGTTCCGATCACCAGCGTGGCCTGGTTGATAGCAACCTGCGCCTGGCGGCCGAACACTTCGCCGCCGACCACGCCGACCACGCTGATCGTCCCCGGGCGCGCTTCGGAGTGCCCCCGCGTGTCGCGCTCAGCCATCGGCGATGCCGGTCCGGAAACGGTGGGTGAACGAAGGGTCGTACACGTGGCTGGTCCGCTCGGTGGCGCCTTGGACAGCGTCGCCAACCAGCACCATCGTGGTCGTGGTCGCCCCGAGCGTGGCCAGCGACGAGGCAAGTTGCCCAACGGTGGTCCGGGCCACGCGCTCGTCGGGCCACGAGGCCCGGACCACGATGACCGCGGGGGTGTCGGCCCGGTAGGCGGACCCGGGTTCCAGGAGCGCCTCCTGCAGCTCGCGAGGGTGCGCGGCCGACAGGAACAGCGCCATCGTCGGCGCGGCGGCGGCGAAGGTGGCGATGCGCTCACGCGCGGGCATGGAGGCGGCCGTCCGGCGGGCGAGGCGGGTCAGCACCACGCTCTGGCTCACGCCCGGCGAGGTGAGCTCGCAACCCGCGGCCGCCGCGGCCGCGGCCACCGAGGACACACCCGGGACGATCTCGTAGTCCCGCCCGTGCTCCTCGCACCAGCGGATCTGCTCGCCGATCGTGGAGAACACCGTGGGGTCGCCGGAGTGGAGGCGCACGATCCGCGCGGTCGGGTGGGCGGTGAAGACGGCCAGCACCTCGGGGAGGGTCATGGTCTTCGAGTCGTGGACGATGGCGTCGGCTCGGCAGTGGGCGAGCACGTCCTCCGAGACGAGTGAGGCGGCCCACACCACGACATCGGCCTGCTGCAGTCGGTCGGTGGCGCGCAGGGTGAGCAGGTCGGCAGCACCCGGGCCTGCGCCGACGAAGGAGATCAGGGCGGTCATTTCGGGCCACCGGGGCGGCGACCGGGGACCAAGATCGAGCTGAGGTAGGAGGCCGGTTGGCCAGCCGCTTCGCTGACCTTCTCGAAGTTCGCGCCGGCCGGCCCCATCATCTCGCCGACAACTGCCTGGTCGAGTCGGTTCCGGCGGCGGAACACCTCGGCCAGCGCGGGGAGCGCGCCCCCGCCCCGGTAGATGGCGAGCGGTTGGCCGGTCGAGAGCGCGGCGTCCACCGCGTCGATGCTGGCGCCGTTGGGGATCACGGTGAGAACCTCGTCGTCCTCCGCCAGGCAGCAGCCGGCCGCAGAGGCGATGGCCTGCATCGAGGTGATGCCGGGGACCATCTCGATGGGCACG
>JAXDQG010000271.1:0-2943 GCA_034667945.1 Acidimicrobiia bacterium
GGGATGATGACGTACGCGGTGGCTCCCAGGAGAAAGGTCTGATCGACGGTGAACCCGCTGACCTTGCCGGTTTCGAGGTCGGCTCGGACGTCGGCTCGTAGCAGGCCGAACAGGTCGATGTAGGCAAAGACGAAGAGCATCGACGCCCAGAGCGCCGAGATCTTGATCCGCACGTTCACCGTCTGTGATGTGAAGTTCGCCTTGTCGGCAGTCATCGGGGTCCCCAACCGACCGGTCACCTCGAGCAAAAGGTAACTATGTCATCCGTCACGAGCCGGCGAGTGTTGCCGGAGACACGGCGGGGTAGGTGGCGTTTCTACGCACAGTTTCCCCGGGCGGCCCGGCTGGTGGCGGCCGTCCCTGCGTCCGTGGCGGTCTCGGACGTCGCCCAGTACGTGTTGACGGGAGTACGTCAGGCAGCGGATAGCCGAAACTGCCTTGCCCTCCACCCGCCACCGATTGACGCCAAAGACAGCCGCTCCAGGGCGAGAAGCAAGCCAAGCAACACGTTGCTAGCCTCCGCGCATGGGGGGACGACTCGAAGGCAGAGTGGCCGTCATCACCGGAGCTAGTGGAGGAATCGGTGCGGCAACCGCCATTCGCTTCGCGGCGGAAGGTGCGCGGGTGGCACTACTTGCTCGGCGCGTGGACGAAGGCGAAGCCATCGCTCAGAAGGCTCGGGCATCGGGCTCCGGCGAGACCATGTTCGTGCAGACCGATGCCACCGAAGAGGAGCAGGTCGACGCCGCCATCAACCAGGTGACCGAGCGTTGGGGGCCGGCTATCCACGCGCTGTTCAACAACGTGGGCGGAGTCGTCAGCGTGAAGGCCTTCCCGGACGAGCGGGTCGACCAATTCGAACGAACGTTGCGGCTCTCGCTGACCACGACATTCTCCGTCAGCCGTCGATGCTGGCCGGCGCTCATCGCGGCCAATGGCGCAACTGTCGTGAACAACTCGTCCGGGGCGGCAGTGGCAGCCGTTCCCCGCGAAACGCTGGCGAAGGGCTCGGTGTGGCCGCCGGTCAGCTATGCGGCCGCAAAGGCCGGCGTGGAGGCCCTTACACGCCAGCTGGCCCAAGCCGGCTCGCCACATGGCATTCGGGTGAATTGCGTCCGTCCCGGGCAGATCGACACGCCGGGCACACGATTCGGCCCTGACGCCGCCAAACATTTTGTCGCCGACGCCCTCACACCGTTGCAGCTCATCGAACGCGCCGGGACTGCCGAGGAGGTGGCGGCTGCGGTGCTGTTCCTCAGCTGCGATGACTCGAGCTTCATCACCGGCAAGATCCTCGATGTCGACGGAGGCCTTGTCTTCCAGCTCTGAGGCAGCGGGTGGTCGATACTTTCGCCCATCAACGCACGGCAGTTGGCACTTGGTGTTGATCGGTTGAGCGAACGACGTCGTGGGAAGGACTTCTAACCATGACATCGTCACGTCCGAGGGACGCCGCCTGGGGATGGGTTGGCCACGAGCTGAAAGATCCCGCGGGGGAGAAGATCGGCGAAGTGCTGGAGCTCTACGTCGACGGCGCCACCGGCGAGCCGGCTTTTCTCGCCGTCTCGACCGGCTGGTTCGGCACGCACGTCAGCCTCGTCCCAGTGGCTCTCACGTCACCGCGGGGCGACCACGAGCTGGTGTGCCAGTGCTCGAAGGAGCAGGTCAAGCAGGCCCCGCACGTGCCAGTGGACGGCGAGCTGTCCGAGGCGGAAGAGCGGGCGGTCTTTGCCTATTACGGCATCGACTATGACGCTCACTCCGCTGCCTCGCCGGAAGGCACAGGGCAGCAGGGCTGGAGGCCGCGGCTGCGCCGGCATCCGGATGAACGCGGGGCCCGTTCGCAGGCGGGAACCGACGATGCGGACATAAACGGAGACCTACTCCGGTCCCATCCGGCCCCGACGCCACACGACGTGGACGAGCACCGCAAGCTCAACTACCCACCGGGTGGTGAGCCCCTGCCGCGCTGATTGACCGAAGCCTCACACGGCGGGCACCCTGATCACTCTGTGAGATGGTGGGTCAAGCGGTGTGGTGCTGCGCGGCGTCTGACGCTTGGCGCCGCTCGCCGGTCAGGAACGAGAGCTTTCCGTCGCTTTCCAGCACGGCGACCCGTAGATCGGCCAGGTCGTCGATCCCCTGTTTGCGGGCAGCCTCCATGACATCGTCTTCCGTCATCCGCTCCCGATGAATCGCCTCGGGGATGACGCTGCCGTTGTAGACGATGACAACCGGTACGCCCTCCAGTGCCGGTCGCAATCGTCGCCACCGGAACACCGCGTAGGACTGCAGCAAGATCAGCAGCGAAATGGTGCTGATCGCCAGCACGGCTGCGGTGATCGACGTGTCGTCCTGCGTGATGCTCTGCTGCACCAGGTCGCCGATGATGAACAGCAACACCATCTCGAATGCGGTCAGTTCGCCCAGCTCGCGCTTGCCCAGGGCGCGCAGCACCAGCCAGACGAACACATACACCAATGCGGCACGCACGATGACGTCCACAGTCGCCTCCTCGGCTTGGGCTCAGAACACGGGCGGATAGGGCCTCCCGACGCCTCCATGCCCCAGCGAAACTGGGTGCTCGTCGCTCGGCCGTCTCCGCGTTAGGGCGCCAGCCAGGTCTTGAACTTCACTTGCGCCAATTGGCTGCCGGCCTCGTCGAGCAATCGCACCAGGCCCGAGCGGCCCCAATGGCGGCTGCCTTGCACGCGGGCATCGAGCGAAAAGGTGAAGGTCTCACCCTCTGGCGGATCGAACCGCCACTCGATCTCGCGGTCGCTTCCCGTCTCCTCGACCGGCTCGGGACTCTTGGCGTTCTGGTCGAATATCCCGAGATAGTCGTTCGAAACCGCGAGCACGATCTTCTGGTCGAAACCGCCCTGGCGGTGGACGGTGACCTCGAACGGCACCGACAGGCCGGCCCGGGCGACTTGCGCATAG
>JAXDQG010000272.1:0-8544 GCA_034667945.1 Acidimicrobiia bacterium
GGGCCAGGAAGGCGTCGGGCCCGGCATCGAGCTGGATGCCGGCCAGGGGTGAGGTCTCGATCTTGCCGCCGGCTCGAAGGGCGGAATCGACCACCGTGACCTCGGCGCCGGCCGACACCGCCTCGTACGCGGCAGCCAGACCAGCGATGCCCGCCCCGACCACGCAGAGATGCGGCCGCCGCCTGGGAGTCATGGCGAGCTGCTGCCTCGCTCCGCGGTCGCGACCACGTCGTCGCCATCCCTCGTGGGCCCGGCGGCGGTGCGGTTGTCCCCGTCGCCACCCTCCGCTCCGACCGGTGTGGCGTGCACCAGCTCGACCAGCTGCTCGAGAACACCCGGGTCGGTCTGGGGGAGCACGCCGTGGCCGAGGTTGAAGATGTGGCCGGGATGGCCGGCGTTGCGCCGCAGGACGTCTAGGGCGGCCGCCTCGACGGCGGGCCAGGGTGCCAGGCACACAGCCGGATCCAGGTTGCCCTGGATGGCCAGGCCGGGGCCGACCCGCTGACGGGCCACATCGAGGGGGACACGCCAATCCACTCCCACCACGTCGGCCCCCGCCGCGCCCATGAGGCCGAGCAGCTCGCCGGTTGTCACGCCGAAATGGATGCGGGGGACGCCCAGGTCGGCGACGCCGGCGAGCACCTTGGCCGAGTGCGCTTCGACATGGCGTACGTACTGCTCGGGGGTGAGGGCGCCGACCCAGCTGTCGAAGAGCTGGATGGCCTGGGCGCCGGCCGATACCTGGGCCCGCAACGAGGCGATGGCGAGGTCGGCGAGGCGATCGAGCAGGCGCCCGAACAGCACCGGGTCGCCCAGCATGAGCGCCTTCGTTCGGCCGTAGTCGCGCGAGGGCCGCCCCTCGACGAGGTAACTGGCCACGGTGAAGGGCGCGCCCGCGAACCCGATGAGCGGAACGGGGAGCTCACGGGTGAGGATGGCCACCGTTTCCTGGACGAACGGCGTGTCGACGTCGGGCTCGAGGGGCCGCAGTCGGGCGAGGTCCTCCGGTCGGCTGAACGGTTCGGCGACGACGGGCCCGACGCCCGGCACCACGTCGACGCCGAAGCCGATGGCGGCCACCGGCACCACGATGTCGGAGTAGAGGATGGCGGCATCGACGCCGTAACGGCGGACCGGCTGGAGGGTGATCTCCGCCGACAGATCGGGTTGCCGGATGGCTTCGAGGATGCTGTCCGTGCCCCGGATCGCCCGGTACTCGGGTAGCGACCGCCCGGCTTGCCGCATGAACCAGACCGGGGTCCGGTCATGGGGCTGACAGCGGCAGGCGGCCAGGAACGCTGATGGCCCGGCTGGCCGTGCCTGGTCGGTGCTCAAGATGCGGCCTCCACTCCCGGTGCGGCCTCCACTCCCGATGCGGCCCTCACTCCCGGTGCGGCCTCCGCTCCCGGTGCGGCCCCAGTAGCCGCACCCAGCGCAACCATCAGGTCGGCATCGTCCGCCAAGCGCTCGACCATGCGCTCGCGAGCGCGCTCGGCGATGGCGAGCCGGCGGGCGGGCTCGATGTCCCTGGGGTCGCCCTCGAAGAGCACGAGGTCGTCGGGATGCGGTTCGACCACCACCGTGTCGGTGCCGTTGCGATGAACGACATCGACCTCGCGTGACAACACAGAGCGATGGTATGCCCGTCGCACGCGTTCGCGACTCAGGCGCAACTTGCCGCTCGACACCGACAGAGGGGCCAGGACCAGGGCGAGGTCGAAACCGAGGCCGGCCGCCAGGTCGGCGTTGGTGGACGACCACGAGCCGCCGTCGAGGTAGCGACGATGGCCGACCTCGACCTGCTCGTACCAGCCGGGGATGGCCGCCGAGGCCCGGACGGCAGTCACGACGTCGGCGCCGTCGACGCTGTCGCGCCCGAAGACGACTCGTCGGCCGGTGTCGGCCCGCAACGCCGGGATCCAGAGCGGCTCTGGGGGCCACCCGCCGTCGTACAGCGGACGAAGCCGGTCGGCCAGGTCGTGGAGGTTGTGGTGGCCGCGGGGAAGCAGACCGGCGAGGGCCACACCAGGACGGGGTGGCCACCGAAGGAGTCCGAGTAGCGCCAGCTGGGGGGCTTGGGGACGCTGGTTGCCCGGACCGGCCAGGGCATTGCGGCGACTGGCGGAGGGGGCGGCCGGATCGCTCGATGTGGGCCCAGCGGCGGCGGCTTCTGCCCGATCTGCACCGGAGCCGGGTTGCGGGGCTCCGTCGATCTGCGCCCGGTACCGCGCCATCTGCTCGGCTGCGCTCACGCCGCCCCGGAGCATGGCCGCAACGCCGGCGCCCGCGGAGGTACCGACGACGAGATCGGCCTTGCGAGCGTCCCATCCGGCGACCTCTTGCAGGGCGTCCAGGCACCCGACCAGCCAGGCCCAGCCGGCGATGCCGCCGGCTCCGAGCACCAGTCCGACCGAGCGGGCGGGGGACTGCTGTGCGCTGCCAGCAGGAAGCGAAAGGTCGCGGGCCATGGGTTGATGCTGGCACGAGGGCGACAAGACCGCGCAGTTATCGGCTTTGCGGAACCTGGGCTGACCCGGGAATACGACCCACTCAGGGTTCGTGCCGAAGCGGTCGTTACCGCGGTATGCAGATAGCGGACAGCGGCGTGCGGCCCTCGGGCCCCGGGCGAGTGAACCTGATCGGTGGTGTGATCCTCGCCCTCGCGGTGACGGCCGCCGCGGTGTGCGCCTTCTATCCGCGCTCCGCCGACGCCGCGCCTGCGCCCGGCCACCACACCGAGGCCCGGGCGCTGACCGCCTCGGCGGACGAGGCGCTGGTCAGCGTCTCGGTGGCCGGCCAAGCGGCCGGCGAGACGGCCACCACGGTGCGCGCCGACCAGACAGCTGCCACCCGTACTTCTGCTGATCAGCCTGCTGCGTCGCCGGTGGTTGCGGCCTCGGCTGCCCCCTCCTCGACTGTGCTCCCGGCCGTGGCCGTCCCCACCTCGGACGCCTGCGATGTACGCCCGACCGTGGCCGCCGATGGCTTCGACCCCTTCTACTCGCAGATCTGCGTCGTGGGCGGGATTCCCCTGCTGGGCTCTCAGGATGTCGACAGTCGTGCACTCGTAGCCGCAGCCCGCATCGTCACCGCCGTCTTGGCACCCCGTCCCGACCTCAGGGCGCAGATGGTGGCCCGCCACATGCGGGTCGGCGTACTGGGGCTGAACCACAAGGCCGTTGATCTGCCCGAATATCGCGACCTGCCCGGGAAGTACCCGGATACCGATTGGAACGCCGCCCGGGCATACTCGGCCACACCCGCTCGGCCCTTGCTCAGTGGGCCGGAGGAGAACCTCGTCTGTTCGCCGGCGGATACCTATCCGGGCCAGCAGGTGCTGGTGCACGAGATGGGCCATTCGGTCATGGATCTGGCCGTCCGCTACCTCGACCCCGCGTTCTGGGACCGGGTGCAGCGGGCGTACGACCGGTCGATGGCGGCCGGACGTTGGGTCGGCTACTACGGCGGCAGCTCGGCCACCGAGTACTGGGCCGAAGGAGTGCAGGCCTACTTCGATGCCAGCCGGGCCTCGGCCGGCCCGGACCCCTTGGGCACGCCCGTGGACACCCGCGAGAAGCTGACTGCGTACGATCCGGAGTTGGCCGGCCTCATCCGTGAGGTGTTCACCGACAACCCGTGGCGAGCGTCCTGCCCCTGAGGCGAGCGGCTGGCGGCCTCATCTCCGGAGGACGAGTCCGCGGTAGCCGTCGACAAATCCCGCCTCTCGGAGCTGATTGGCGATTTCGGCCGCACTGATCACCTCCTCGCCGTCTATGCGGGTGATCTCCATCTGCCGCCGGTGTCTGCCTTCGACGAGGCCGGCCAGTGCCGCCGGCCAGCCGGGATGATCGGCAGCGGCCGGGAAGGTCAACAGGCTTCTTCCTGAACGCTCGACGTACGCCACCGCCTCGCCGCCCGCCAGCACGACGTGCGCTCCGGCGGCCCGTTGCGGACGACCGCCCGAGTGCGGCCAGGGCAGCGACGCACCGTAGGGCTGTGCCGGGTCGGTGGCTGCCAAGACCGACCAGGAGGGGCCTTCGTCCGCGTGGGAGTCGGCATCGGCGCGGTGCGCGCGCAACCGGTCGACCGCGCCGGGCAGCGCGAACTGAGCCGCCCCGAGACCGTCGACGAAGTATCCGCGCCGCACCTGACCCCGCTCCTCGAGGGCCTTGAGCACGGGGTAGACGCCGGCGAAGCCGCCCTCGGCGCCCTCCCCGAGCGCCGCCTCGCGGGTCAGCACGCCGTAGCGCTCCAGCAGCTGCATGGCGCGGGCATGGCTGGCCTCGGTGGCTGTGGGCGCCGGTTCGAGCAGGGGAGCCACCAGCGACCAGCGGCCCGCCCCCGCGGGAGGCCCGAGTCTGGCCAGGCGACCGGGTCTGGGGCGCCCACTGCGTCCTGTGCGGGAGGACGACGTCGTAGTCCGGCGGGTGCCGGCGACCAGCGCCCGCAGGGGCGCCAGCGAGTCGTTGGTGACCAGTCCCGCCCAGACCAGATCCCACAAGGCGGCTAGCACCACCTGGTCTTCGTAGGGCAGTCCGGCCCGGGCGACCGCCTGCACCAGCTCTGCCCAGAAGCTCGCGCCCCGAGCCGACAGGTGCTGCAGGATGGCCCGAGCGGTCGGATCGTCCAGCGCCTGGTTGGGGTCGACCGCCGCGGTGCCGGCGAGGAGCAGAGCAGCCTGGTCACGGAAGGCGACTCGGATGCGCCCATCGTTCGACCCGATCCCCCCGGCGCCCACCCACACCAGGTCGCCGGCCGTGCAGAGGGCGTCGAGGTCGGCGGGCCGGTAGTCGGATACCCGTGCCGGCAGGATGTCGGCTTCGAGCACCGATGCCGGTAGGGCAGCACCCTGGAGGATGCCGAGGGCGTCGATGAGGCCGTCGAGGCCACGCCAGCTGCGGCCCACGCCCTGCCACGCAGGCAGGAACTTGGCCAGCGCATCCTGGCTGACCGGCTCGACCTCGCGACGCAGCGCGGCGAGCGATCGCCGCCGCAGCTGACGCAGGACCTCGGCGTCGGCCCACTCGGTGCCGGCCCCGCCGGGACGGAACTCGCCCCGCACGATCCTGGACTGCCGCTCGAGCTCTTCGAGCGCGGGTGCGACCCGCTCGGGCGCGACGCCGAACCGCTCGGCTACCTCGCTGATCAGGAACGGGCCATGGCTGTGCGCGTAGCCGGCGACCAGCTCGACCAGGGGGTGGTCGACCGGTTCGGTGAACGCAGCCGGCAGCCCCAGCGGCAGGGCGACACCCAGCGCATCGCGCAGACGACCCGCATCCTCGGCGGCAGCCATCTGGGTGCGGCCGGCAACGACCACTTCGATGATGCGCCGCTCGGCCAGCAATCGGTCGATCCACACGGCGGGCTCGGCGATGCTGCGGGCGGCCACCTCGTCCCGGGTGAGCGGGCCCAGACGACGGAGCATGTCCCACAGGTCTTCGGGATGGCGGGCCTGACGGCTGGGAACCAGGCGTTGCAGCTCGAGCTCGAGATCGGCCAGCGCCTGTGGGTCGAGCAGTTCGCGCAGCTCTTCGGCACCGAGCAGGTCTCGGAGCAGCTCACGATCGAGCGCCAGGGCGGCAGCCCGGCGCTCGGCCAGAGGCGCGTCGCCCTCGTACATGTACACCGCGATCCATCCGAACAGCAGGGAGGCCGCAAAGGGCGAGGCCCGGCTGGTGTCGACCTGGACCGTCCGGATGCGGCGGCTGCGCAGGTCGGCCAGCAGCTGGCGTAGGGCGGGGAGGTCGAAGACGTCGTTGACGCACTCGCGGGTGGCCTCCAGCAGGATGGGGAAGGCCGGGTAACGGGCGGCCGCCGTGAGCAGGTCTGCCGCCCTTTGACGCTGCTGCCACAGCGGCGTGCGCTGGTCAGGCCGGCGGCGGGGGAGCAGGAGTGCCCGGGCGGCACACTCCCGGAAGCGGCCGGCGAACAGTGCCGTACCCGGCAGCTCGGACACCACGAGATCGTCGATGTCCTCGGGCTGGATGGCCAGGAGCTCGGAAGGCAGTTCGTCGACGGCCTCGGGCAGCCGAATGACAATGCCGTCGTCGGACCACATCAGCTCGACGTCGACCCCCCAGGCCTCACGGAGCCGGCGCCGCAGCGCCATGCCCCAGGGCGCGTGGACCTGCGCGCCGAAGGGCGACAGCACGCACACCCGCCAGTCGCCGATCTCGTCCCGGAAGCGCTCCACCACGATGGTGCGGTCGTCGGGCACGACGCCGGTGGCCTCGGCCTGCTCGCTGAGGTAGCCGAGCAGGTTGTCGGCCGCCCAGGTGTCGAGCCCGCCGCGGTTCATGAGCCTCTGACGAGCCGCTTCGGGCGTGCTCGAGCGCACCTCGCGCACCAGCGCACCGAGCGCTCGGCCCAGCTCCAGGGGGCGGCCGGGGCCGTCGCCATGCCAGAAGGGCATCTTGCCTGGTTGGCCGGGCGCAGGGGTAACCACCACTCGTTCGAAGGTGATGTCCTCGATGCGCCATGTCGACGCGCCCAACAGGAACGTCTCGCCGGGTCTCGACTCGTAGACCATCTCTTCGTCGAGCTCGCCTACCCGGGTGCCGTCGGGCAGGAACACGCCATAGAGACCCCGGTCGGGAATGGTGCCCGGGTTCGTCACCGCCAGCCGCTGGGCACCGGGGCGGGCCTTCACGACGCCGGCCAGCCGATCCCACACGATGCGCGGCCGCAGCTCGGAGAACTCTTCGGAGGGGTAGCGCCCGGCCAGCAGGTCGAGCACCCCGGTGAGCTGGTCGTCGGAGAGGTCGGTGAAGTTGGCGGCACCTCGCAGCACGGCAGCCAGCTCGTCCACTGGCCAGTCGTCCATGGCGGCCATGGCGACGATGTGCTGGGCAGCGACATCGAGCGGGTTGCGGGGATAGCGGGTGGCTTCGATCTGACCAGCTCGCATGCGCTCGACCACGACGGCTGCTTCCAGCAGGTCGGCACGGTGCTTGGGGAAGAGCTTTCCCCGGCTGGGCTCGCCCACCTGGTGCCCGGCCCGCCCGATGCGCTGGATGCCACGCGAGACCGCGCCGGGCGACTCGACCTGCACAACCAGGTCGACCGCGCCCATGTCGATGCCCAGCTCGAGCGACGACGTGGCCACGAGCCCTCGCAGCTGGCCGGTCTTGAGCTGATCCTCGATGAGCAGCCGGCGCTCACGTGACAGGGAACCGTGATGCGCCTTCACCAGTTCGGCGCCTTCTTCGACCGACGTGCCCAGTGACTCGCCAGCTCTGGAGTCGCCCCCGGCCCAGATCTCATTGAGCCGGGACGCGAGCCGTTCGGCCAGACGGCGGGCGTTCACGAAGATGATGGTGGAGCGGTGCTGCTCGACCAGCTCGACCAATCGGGGATGCATGGCCGGCCAGATGGAGCGACGGACGGGGCCGGCGGCCGCGTCGCCTGTCATCGGCTGGTCGTTGATGATCTCGCCCAACGCACCCAGGTCTTCGACAGGCACGACGACCTCGACGTCGAGATGCTTGGTGGACCCCGCGTCCACCACGGTGACCGGCCGGGGCTGTCCGGGAGCTGCGAAGCCGCCCAGGTAGCGGGCGATCTCGTCCAGCGGGCGCTGCGTGGCGGACAGCCCGATGCGCTGCGGGCTGCGATTGGTCACGTGCTCGAGCCGCTCGAGCGTGACGGCGAGATGGGCGCCCCGCTTCGTGCCCGCCAACGCGTGGATCTCGTCGATGATGACCGCGTCGACATTGGCCAGCGTCTCGCGGGCTCGCGAGGTGAGCATGAGGTAGAGAGACTCGGGCGTGGTGATGAGGATGTCTGGCGGGCGGCGGGCCAGGTTTCGCCGTACATCGGCCGGCGTATCGCCGGTTCGGACCCCCACCTCTGGCAGGTGGACGTCGACCCCGAGCCGCTCGGCAGCCAGCCCGATGCCGCGCAGTGGTGCCCGCAGGTTCTTGTCGACGTCGACCGCCAAGGCCCGTAACGGCGAGACGTAGATGACCCGCGTGCGCTGCTCCGGCGGCGGGGGCGGCTCGTTCATGAGTCGGTCGATGCCCCAGAGGAAGGCGGTCAGCGTCTTGCCCGACCCGGTGGGGGCCAGGATGAGCGTGTGTTCGCCCGCGGCGATGGCTGGCCAACCCTCTGCCTGCGCTTGCGTGGCCTCGGGGAATGACGACGCGAACCACTCCCGGGTGGGCTCGGAGAACAGTCGGAGGGGCTCGGGTTCGGCCACGATCCGAACGTACTCAGAGGGTGTGACAATCTCCGGGGTTCCGCCGGATCGCCGCAAAAATCCGGGACCGGAATTGGACCTCAGGCCAGCGTGGCGGGGTCGACATTTCCCCCGCAGATGATGACGGCCACACGCTCATCGGTCGCCGGTCGGTAGGCGCCGGACAGCAAGGCGGCCAGCGCCGTGGCCCCGCCGGGTTCGGCCGCCAGGCGGCATTCCGCCCACAAGGCGCGTTGAGCAGCCACGATCGCCTCGTCGCTCACGGTGATCGACCGTTCGACCGCATGGCGGCTGATCTCCCAGGCCAGCTCGCCCAACTGACGGGCGCCCAGGGAGTCGGCCGCGCT
>JAXDQG010000273.1:0-2602 GCA_034667945.1 Acidimicrobiia bacterium
CTCCTGACGCCTCCGTGCCCCATTGAAAACTGGGTTCCCGTCGCTCGGCCCTCTCCGCTTAAACGGCCAATTGCTCATCTTTGACGGGCAGGTGTCGACAGGAGCAAGAAACGAGGAGATCTCCGAATGGACGACGACCTCTGCATCCACGACATGGTGCCCGCCCATTGTTCGTCCTGCCTGGCCCGCAGCCGGCCTCCCGTGAACACGAGCACCCGCGGGACCACGACCAGGCCGACGTCGCCGTTCGATCGCATCCGCCCCCTGGACGGTGATCTCGACATTTCCGTGCCCGTGCACGAGGTGGACCTCTACGTGGGCCGCGATTGGCTGGGCGCATGGCTGGGCTATCCCCGGCGACTTCGCCCGCGGGGCACCATGTACCTGCGCTGCGAGGGGCGTCTACGGGCCTCGGCCACTGTGGTGGGGATGAGCTGGGCCGACAGCCGGCCGGGTCGATTGCCGCCGACCGAAGGTGATGACCCCGGCATGGTTTTCCGCATCGACCCGAGCTCGTGGCAGCCATGCGATCTGGCCTTGCCGGACCCTTCCCGGGAGCGCCAAGGGTACCGCTATCTGCGGGTGGTGGAAGGCACGGTGACGTCGTTCTACGACCCCGCTCGCCGCTCTGCGAGCCTGGTCGCCGCCACCAGGTCTGACTCACCTCGGTGAGATGGGAAGCGAACCCTGGGTTGTCGCTCAGCCGCGCCGCATGAGAGGTGAGGTCACCCGTTCGTAGGTTTCGCTCAGCGAGGTTCGCACGTCGACGACGGTCGGCTCGCCCGACTCCCGCGCTCGCTTCAACGCCGGCCCGAGCTCGTCCGGTTTCTCCACCCGTATACCGCCGCAGCCCATCGCCCGGGCGATCGCCGCGTGGTCGAACTCCCTGAAGTCGCAGGCAATCGGCCGATCGCGTTGCCCGTGCTTGACCCAACCCAAGGCCTGGTTGTTCAGCACCACCACGACGATCGGCAACTGCTCCTCTAGCGCCGTCATCAGCCCGTTCATGCCGATGGCGAAGCCTCCATCCCCGCACACCGCCACCACGGAGTGATTCGGCCGCACCACTTTGGCGGCCAGCGCGGCGGGGATGGCATAGCCCATGCCACCCACCCCGGCCGGCTGCACGAAGGAGTCCGGCGACCGGGTCTGGAAGTAGTGGGTCATGAAGATGCGGTTCTCACCGGCATCGCAGCACACGATGGCGTCGTCACCGATGCTGCGGGCCAGCTCACCGATGACCCGCTGCGGCAGGATCGGCACGGCATCGGAATGCAGCTCGGCCGCGTCGAAGTGCCCGTGATCCGCCCGGGCCTTGCCCAAGAGGTCGGCGGCATCCCGCAGGCGCCGCTCAGGCACCTCGCCCACCGCATCGAGCAGCTGTTCGAGCACTGCCTTGGCCTGGCCGATCAATGCCACGTCCACCGGCATCGTCCAGCCGGCGTTGCGAGGCTCGATCTCGACCTGGATGATCGTCTGTCGGCGCGGGTCGAACAGCGCCGGGTTGGCCATGGCCGTGTCGGTGGGCGCCAGCTTCGACCCCACCACCAGCACCACGTCCGCGGCCCCCACCACGGCATTGGCCAGCGGTGTCCCGAAGTTCCCGCACACGCCCAGCGCCCACGGACCCGTCTCGGGATAACAGCCCTTGCCGGCGGCTGTCGTCGCCACCGGTGCACCGATTGCCTCCGCCAGCCGAGCCACCTCGGTGGCAGCCCGCCCGAGCCGCACGCCATTTCCGGCCAGGATCACCGGACGTTCGGCCCGCAAGAGGTGCGCGGCCGCGGCCTCCACCGACGCCTCGTCCGCCCGTCGGGCGCCCAGCTCTGACAAGGTCGCCCCGACGGCATAGAGCGCCGGCCGTGCCGAGGGATTCACCTTGCCCCGGAGCGACTGACTGTGGAACAAGACTGCCACCGGCCCGGGCTCACCCGAGCACGCGGCCTTGATCGCCAGTTGGGTGCTGTGGGCGGCATGTGCCGGCGTGCTGGCGACAATGGCGTCCTTCGTGAATCCGGAGAACGTCGCCCGGGCGTCCCATCCGCCGTATTCGCCGGTGCCCGATTGGTAGGGGCCGTGCTGGGAGAACGGAGCGTTGTCCGACAAGTCGCCGAGCAGCAACATCGGCGAGGACGAGAGGTGCCCCTCCAGCGCCCCCAGGCTGGCGTGGATCAGGAAGGCTCCCTGCCCGATGGCCACGCCCGGGCGACCGGTCAGCCGCCCGTACACCTCGGCCATCACACCGGCGCGTGCCTCTTCGCGCACCAACACCGTGCGGATCTGATCGCTGTGATCGCGCAGCGCATCGAAGATGGCGAAGGTGTAACCCCCGGGCATCCCGAACACCGCGTCGATTCCGGCGTCAATCAACACCCGGACAATGGCCTCACCTGCGGAGACCTCGTCTTCGAGCAGCAACTTGGCCGTCACTCGTCCTCCCCCTTTCGGCCGACACCCCGGTAGGGGGCTCCGGCCAGGCTGAAGATTCACGTCGAGACTCGAGATTCACGTCGAGACTCGAGATTCACGTCGAGACTCGAGATTCACGTCGAGACTCGAGATTCACGTCGAGACTCGAGATTCACGTCGAGACTCGGTCGAT
>JAXDQG010000274.1:0-8386 GCA_034667945.1 Acidimicrobiia bacterium
ACTGGTCCGACGAGGGACGGGCCTCGGTGCAGGCGGTGGCGCTCGTTGTGGCCTGCCAGGCGTTGGCGTTGGTCGGCCTGGCCCCCTTCGGCGTCGACGACGTGGGCGACGCCGAGTTGGGTCTCCGCCTGGGAGCGGCGCTCGCGACCGGGCTCGTCCTCGTCTCGGTGGCGGTGTGCGCCATCAAGGGGAAGTACCGACTCGCCCTCGTGGCGGTGTTCATTCCTGTCGTGGCGCTGGTCGGCGCCGTGCGCCTGGCCCGCCCTGGTTCGCTCTGGGATCGCCGGCGCTATCGCTTCCGGCCCCAGCAACGGGAGCGCGCCCACCTGCGGATGGCACGGTTCGACGCCCGTTGGGACCCGCGCTTGCGTGAGGTCGGGGACCTCGTAGCTGGTCGGCCCTCGTCCTCCGACCAAGCAGGTGCATCTCCGGTGTCGGACCCGGGCGTCGAGCCGCTGCGTGGTGGCCGGCCGGCTGATCTATGACGTTTTCGAGCGCAGTGGGTTCAGCCGCGCGGCGGCGATGGCAAGACCGGGCCTCGCCGACCGATGCGCGTGGTTGGCCGCCTCTGCGAATAGGCTCCCGCCGGGCCCGTAGCTCAGTGGTCAGAGCAGGCGACTCATAATCGCTCGGTCGCGGGTTCGATACCCGCCGGGCCCACGCTCCTTGACGTGGGATTTCGTGACGTGCGCGGAGTCGACCTGGGGTCTCGGGCGATCTGCCTACAGCTGGTGGTAGGGCCAGTCACTCGGTCGGCCCAGGATGAGCTTGCCGAGCGACTCGTACCGGCTCCACGATGCGATGGCGTTCTGGCGGAGTGTCTGGATGTCACGGAACCGTTGCTGCAGCGGCGACTCGTCACGGAAGGCGGTCGTGCCGCTCGACTGGTAGAGCAGGTCGACGGCCTGTGCTGCTGAGTCCAAGGCGAACGACGCCGCGAGGCCTATCGGCACGCAGCCTTGACCGGTGATCCGTCCGCCGTCCTGGACCGCAGCCCAACCGTCGGCGACGGTGGCCCGGATCGTATGGCGACCGGCTTGGACGAGCGCTTGCGCCCGGGCGACGCGCTCCTGCACCGTGGCACGATCCGCGGTCAAAACCGCGGTGTAGGCCGGGGTCTTTGCCGTCGCGAGTTGGACGAAGTCGTCCAGCGCACCCTGCGCGATACCGACGCCTACCTTGGCGATCCGCACCGCGTCCATGATGACGCCGAGGCGGTAGAGCGGCGCCGCGAACGGGCCGTTGTCCGACTCCCATGGGCCGAGCAGGTAGGTGTGCTCGCGGGGGATCGGCAAGTCCTTGACAACGAAGTTCGTGCTGCCAGTCGCCCGCATGCCCAGCGTGTACCACGTGTCCCCGAACTCGACGTCGTCCCTTCCGAAGTACGCAACGATGCTCACTGGGTTGCCGTCCTGGAGCACGAGGTTGGCGTGGTCATCGACGAGCAGGGTGAGGGTGACGACGCTGGTCGCGTACCGGGTGGCAGAGCCGAATGACCAGTTGCCGTTGATGACGTAGCCGTCTGCAGTTTCCCGAGCTGTACCGGGCGGGACGAAGCTGCCGCAGGCGACCACGGCGGGATCGCCCAGGATCCGGGCGCGTACCGGCTCGGGAAGGAACTGCGCGATCGTCGTGATGAACACGCAGTTGCTCACGACCCAGCCGGTGGCGGCGTCAATCCGGGCGAGCTGCTCCATCACGTCGAGAGACTCGTTCGGGTCGGCCTCGAGACCGCCGTAGGCCCTTGGCACCCACATGCGTAACACCCCAGAGGCAATCAGCGCCTCCATGATCTCGGGGGCCATTTCCCGGGACTGCTCGGCGTTCGCCGCGTGGTGCCGAATGACCGGTTCGACCGAGGCCACGGCGTCGGAGAGCGAAGTCGGGAGGTTCATCGTGGTCGTTGTCATGGCCGGGACCGTATGACGTTTCCGCGCGGCTGCGAATGCTCCGGGCTGACCTTCGTCGATCCGCCCATCTGGTCAGATCTGATCAGTTCGCCAGGAGTTGAGGGGCCCGAGCGGGCGAAGCGATCGACGGCGTAGACCCAGGTCACTGTGATTGAATTTGATCACTCAATGGCCACTCAGTCTGCTGGGGCGCCGTTCGCGAACCAATCGGGGGGCCACTGTCACATGACATCGGCAACCATTGCGGTGGTCTGCGTCGCGGATCCGCTCACCGAGGACGAATTGGCCGAGCTGGTGTCGCCACCCTCGGGCATGTTGCCCGGTCGCGGGGTGTTGGCATTCCCTACCTCGACCACGGCCGCGCGAACGATGCAGCACTTCCGCGCCCAACGTCCGTTCGTGCGGGCCGCGATCGACGTCGGCGAGGCGCCTGTCGACGCCGATGGACGGTTGGTCCTGAGTGGCATGACGGCCGCAACTCGCGCGCTCGAACTGGCGTCGGCCGCACAGTCGGGAGAAGTGCTGGTCAGCGATATCGGCTACATGCTCCTGGCGAGATCACCGGACCTTCACTGCGAGCCCTGCGCCGCACTGGTGGGGACGCACCGGCTCGTGCCGCTCAGCCAAGCGTCTGTGCCGTTGGCCCTGCCGAAACCCCTCGCGCTGGCGAGCCGCCATCCGTTCGTGAATCGTTACAGTCCGTGGTTGGCGTTGGAACGCTGCTGGGCTGCCGTGACTGGCGGCGAGCGGCGATCGATCCTTCTCGAAGGCGAAGCCGGCTCGGGCAAGACCAGGCTGGTGACCGAGTTTGCGCGCCGGGTCACGACCTCGGGCGGCGTGGTTCTCTACGGTGGGTCGACCGCAGCCGTCGAGCTCCCATTCCAGCCGTTCAGCGAGGCTCTTCGGTCTGCGTTCGACCAGCTCGCCGACACGACCCCCGGTGGGCTGATCAGCAACGCCGCACGCCACGATCTCGGGCTGCTGTTCCCGTGGGCTTCGCCAACCGGGCCGTCACACCGCCCACCGGACGAGTCGTGGACGGCTGGCCTGCCCCGCGGACCGGAGTCGGACCGACACTGGGCCTTCGAAGCCGTCGTCGACCTTCTCGTCGCGTTGAATGGCCGCGGCCCCGTGTTGTTCGTGCTCGACGACATCCATTGGGCTCAGCGGCCGACGTTACGGCTCCTCGAGCACGTCCTGCGTTCTGGCAGAGTGGACCGGCTTTGCGTGCTAGCCACCACGCGGAGCACTCCGAGCGATCGCACGGACGCCTTCTCCGATGCGCTGTCTACCCTCGTGCGACTACCCGGTGTCGAGCGCGTCGAGCTGGAGCGCTTCGACGAGATGGGCGTCCGTCGGTTCGTCGCGAATGTCACCGGTACGCTCGCGGAGACTCTTCCCCGGCCGCTCGAAGCCGTCGTCCGCCAACTCGTGGAACGCAGTGGCGGGAATGCGTTCCTGCTGGCGGAGTCCTGGCAGCATCTCGTCGACACCGAGCGCGTCCGCCGAGAAAACCGTCAGTGGGCGGTCGGTGTCCTTCACGCAAGCGACACGCCACGATCCGTGCGGGAGATGGTCAGTCATCGTGTCGCCCGGCTACCCGACCGCGCTCGCCGAACGCTCGAGGTGGCCGCTTGCGTGGGCATGTCCTTCGACGTGCGCATCATCGCTCGTGCAGCCCATGAGGACGTCGACAGCGTGCTCAGTTTCGCGGCAGACGCCGTCGGAGCCGGACTACTCGCCGAGCTCAGCCCCGGGCGGTTCGGGTTCGTGCACTCGCTCGTCCGTCAGTCGCTGGAAGACTCGCTGTCAACGATCGACCGGGCGCGCCACCACCTCGCCGTGGCAGCGGCGCTTCATACCCGGGGTCAGGGCGAGGCCGCCATCCTGTCCCGCCACTACGCCGCGGCAGTGCCGCTCGAGCCCCCCTCGACCGCCGTCCGCTACGCCCGTGAGGCCGCTCGGCGCTCGCTGCAGACGGTGTCGTTCGACGACGCCATCGCGGTCCTTCACAACGCCTTCGCGGTGGCAGACGACGATCTCGATCGAGCCGACCTGCTCGTCGACCTCGCGGCGGCCTACGCCCGCTCCGGGGATTCGGCCGCCGCCGCCCGTTGCTGCCAGGAAGCCGCGGACCTGGCCCGCGATACCGGGGACACGCAGCGGCTCGTGCGCGCCGCGCAGACCATGTCGGAGGCCACTTGGCGTGGGGCGCTTCATGGAGCGCCGGCCGCCGCGATGCTGCGTGAGGCGCTCGCGGTCGAGACCGACCCGGTCGCGCGGTGCCAGCTGCTGAGCGCGTTGTCAGGCGCACTCGCGTTGTGCGGCGAGGACGACGCGAGCCGGCAAGCGAGCGACGCGGCTTTGTCCCTTGCTGCAACGCTCAACCAGCCTCGTCTTCTGCTCGACGCCATCCATAGCCGGCTCTACGCGACGGTCCTGCCCGATAACGTCGACGACCAGCTTGCGTTGTGCCAGCGAGGCATCGAGGTGGCGGTCCGGGAGCGGGACGAGTTCTCCGAGCTCCGGTTGATCTGCAAGGCCGTTCTTCGCCTTTTCGTCCGCTGGGATCCGGCGAGCCTCGCCGGCTACCACGCCCGGATTCGGATTCTCGTCGACCGCTTCCGCCAGCCGTACTACCTGCTCGTGCACGCGGGGAACGAGACGACGTTCGCCCTCGCCGAGGGTCGGTTTGACGACGCAGAAGCGGCAGCCGAGCAGTATCGAACGTGGTCGGAAGTGAACCACCAGGACGACGGAACATATGGCATCCAGATGTTCTCCATCCGTCGCGAGCAGGGACGGCTCGCTGAGCTCCGGCCGATGCTCGAGCTCGCCGCCCGCTTCGGACATGACAGCTCATGGGCGCCGGGCCTGGCGGCGGTGTACACCGAGGCCAGCATGGGCGCCGACGCGGCTGCGCTGCTCGACCGGCTCGCCTCCGACGGGCTGGCGTCGCTGCCGAAGGACTCGCTGCTGCCGGGCGTGCTCAGCTATCTCGCTGACGCTGCGTTCGAGTGCCGGCATCGAGGTATCGCCCAGCTCGTGCTGCCGTTGCTCGAGCCCTATTCGGGGTTGCTCGTCTACGTGCCTGGCCTCGTCTGCTATGGCGCTGCCGACCGTTACCTCGGACGGCTCCACAGCGCGCTCGGGGACCGCGACGCAGCGCTCGCTGCCTTCGAAGCGGCACTCGAACTCGACCAACGCACGGGCTGGACGACGTGGATCGCCCATTCGCAGCACGCGCTCGGTGCTCATCTCATGACCATGTCCCGGCGACCCGACATCGCTCGGGGCCGAGAGCTACTCGGCGAGGCCCTTCAGACGGCATCCTCGCTCGGCATGGTCGCCCTCCAACGCCGAGCCGCAAACCTTCTCGAGCGACTGGCCGACAGCCCGGCGGACCTACCGGGAAGCTTGACGCCGCGCGAGCGGGAGGTGCTGGGCCTCCTCGCCGAGGGCCGGTCAAATCGGCAGATCGGCGAGGCGCTCCATGCGAGTCAGCACACGATCGCCAACCACGTCCGCGCGATTCTGGCAAAGACAGGCGCGTCCAACCGGACAGAAGCCGCCTCGTGGGCTCACCGACAGGGCGGGCGCTGATCGCTACACGCCGAGATGCCCGCTCACCGAGACACCCGTGGTGAACATCTGAGGGTTGACTTCCGAAACCTCGATCATGGCGTCCAGGGGGATACCCAGATCTTCTGCCTGTTTGATCAAGGCCTCACGGTCGGCCGCCTCATACAGACAATATGTTTTCTTCTTGTCTACCGACAGAAAGCTGAAGAGCCAGCGCAAATCCGCATTTGAGTTATACGCATTGATATCGTCGATCGCACTCGCGTCGAGGTCCAGTCGCTCGGCGAAAGTCCGCTCGATGACGAACAGCGCCACGGCGATCCTCCCCTGTATCGGTTCGGCAGGATCGTACCGTAGAGAAGGGACGGTCGGCCGGGGAGGGGTTCGATGCCCGCAGGGCCCAGTCCCCTTGATTGGTTCGGGCTGCCGCCGGTCTTGCCGGCCAGCTCAACGGACAGGAATCAGCCAGTTCTGCAGCTCGACGTGCTGGGGGAATGTCAACAGGCCGGCGGCGAACGTGTCGATGCTGACAAAGGCCTGGACCACCTTGTCCGACATGGCACCAGTGCCGCCGGGCCGGAAGACGCCGGCGACCTTCACCCGGCCCGCGAGCTCGGAGTCTTCCTCGCCAGTCCGCTCGACTCTGGCCACGGCGTCCTCCCATTCGCTCGTGGACGCGAACCGGATCCCGAAGTGGAACGACCGCTGCGGCACGGCCACGAGCTTGTCGGCATAGGCATGCCAGGCGTCGCTCAGCTCACCGCCGGCCTCGATCGCTGCGGCCAGGGCGGTCTCGAACGCCCACTGCTCGCGGGTGACCTTCGAGGAGTAGATGACGGTGTCGATGCCGTCGGGCTTGTTCGGGTCGACGGAGACCGTGAGGAAGTCGTTGCCGGCGTGGACCTTGCAGCCGAGCGCCTCGAAGCTGCGGCGGGCAAGATCCATCTCACCCGGGCGGTAGACCGTCTCCAGATGGTTGAGCAGTCGGCCGCGGCCGTCGATGAGTTGCATCGCGTTGCCCCCTGGCACTCGATCCGCCCCACCCGGCCCCCCGGCCCCGGTGGGAATGGTCGGACGCTACACCGACTTCAGCCAGGCCGTATTCGCGGCCTCTTCCTCTATCACACGATTCGTGCCCTCATAATCACTCAATGCGTTCGCGCCATGAAGACCCTGGTCATGGGGTCCACGGCACGCCCTTCCCGGCGTATAGGTGTTTCCCCGGTGACGGAACGCCAAAGGGCGCTCGGCAGCTCGGCCGGGTGCGCCCGGCAACTCAGCGGAGCCGGCGGCGCCGGCAACTAGGCGAGGCTCCCGTCTGGGTGTGACTCATATCCGACGCAAAGATGGATGGCCGTCGAACGGACTCGCACCACACCGGGGCGCGACGAGCTTGTGCCCACGAAGAGCCCTACTGCTGCTTGTCCGTTCAACGACCACCGCCGACCTGCCTCCCGCTGTCGAGGTCGGCCGGCCAAGGGATGTTTCGTCACCGGACAAAGCCCTATGGGCTGAGTCAGAACCCCTCATGGCGGTTGACGCGGTATTTCTCGGCCGAGCGCTCACAGCGATCGATGACTTCACGGTCACCGAACCATCAGACGACGCCTCCGCGGCCTGCACGGCACCGGGCCTCCGAATCAGGGCGTGCCCGGTCGGTGGAACCCGAGGTGGTCGGAGTGGATCGATGCGAACTCGAACGCCACGGCATTCGCCATCCACCGACAGGCCGGGCTGATGATGGACGACTCGGGCGCGGCGGCTTGCCGATCCACCCCTCCGGCAAGGGGTCGTAGGGGTTCAGCCGGACTGGATGAATGCGGTCGACGTGAAGCAGTCGAAGCACACGCAGAAGCAGTGGAAGCACACGAAGACGAACACGAGGCCGGCGTCGGCGAGCACGATCTCGTCGTTGATCGAGTCGAGCTGCCCATAGAAGGTCATCTCCTGCCCGCAGCTCGAGCACGTCGGGTGCGCGGCTTGTTGGAGGAAGGAGGGCTCGCCGCCGAGGCGGTGACGCTTGCCGGTTTCGGGCCCGGCCCACTTGAAGCCGGGGAGCTCGGTGGCTTCCTCGGTGAGCGGTTCAGGGATCAGGCGGAAGGGCGGGATCGCTCTCACGACGCGGCGAGTCTCCGGGCTTCGTGGCTGAGGAGTGCGCCTTCGATCAGGGCGCGAAAGTCCGAACACGAGTGAACCACTCCCCGCCTGCGTCGCTCGAATGCCAGGGCCCCGCTTATCTATTCGAACCAAGCGCTTGCTGAGTTAGGGTGCCGACGAAATACCGGGGGGACGCCGTCGGCGCCTTGCGCTGCTCGGCGCCGGGGAAGGGGACGCGACCATGAGCGTGAATGGCAACAACGGGACCACCAACCTCGATGCGGTGATCATCGGTGCCGGGTTCGCCGGGTTGTACATGTTGCACAAGCTCCGCAACGAGATGGGTCTCTCGGCGCAGGTGTTCGAGGCAGGTGGCGGTGTCGGCGGCACGTGGTACTGGAACCGCTATCCCGGCGCGCGCAGTGACTCGGACAGCTACGTCTACGGCTTCACGTTCGACGAGGAACTGTGGCGCGAGTGGCAGTGGAGCGAGCGCTACCCCGGACAGCACGAGGTTCGGGCCTACCTCGAGCACGTCGCCAAGCGATATGACCTCAATCGGGACATCACGTTCAACACACGGGTGCAATCCGCCACATTCGACGAAGAATCGAACCTCTGGACGGTGAAGACGGACACGGGCGAAACCCTCACGACCCGCTATCTGATCACCGCAGTTGGCGCGTTGTCCGCATCACACACTCCTCCATTCCCCGGCGCCGACAGCTTCCGCGGCGAGAGCTATCACACCGGCCGATGGCCGCACGACAAGGTCGATTTCACTGGCCAGCGGGTAG
>JAXDQG010000275.1:0-3472 GCA_034667945.1 Acidimicrobiia bacterium
GGCAACGGCGGCCGCGACGATGACCTGCGCCAGGCCCTGCTGCAACGGGGCAAGGAGCTGCACTGGCACCCGCCCTACATGCAGGCCCGCTACGAGAGCTGGGTCGGCGGCCTCAACGGCGACTGGCTCATCTCCCGCCAGCGGTTCTTCGGCGTGCCGTTCCCGGTCTGGTACGCCGTCGACCACGACGGCAACGTCGACGTGGGCAAGTTGCTGCTGCCCGACGACGATCAGCTGCCCATCGACCCGTCCTCCGACGTGCCACCGGGCTACACGGAGACCCATCGGGGCCAGCCCGGGGGTTTCGTCGGCGACCCCGACGTCATGGATACCTGGGCCACATCCTCGCTGACCCCGCAGATCGCCTCCCGCTGGGTGGACGACCCCGACCTGTTCAGCCGCACGTTCCCCATGGACGTCCGTCCCCAGGCGCACGAGATCATCCGCACCTGGCTGTTCTCGTCGGTGGTCCGGTCGCACTTCGAGCACGGCTGTGCGCCGTGGCGGCATGCGGCCATCTCGGGATGGATCCTCGATCCCGATCGCAAGAAGATGTCCAAGTCGAAGGGCAACGTGGTCACGCCCATGGGCCTGCTCGAGCAGTACGGCTCGGACGCCGTGCGCTACTGGGCGGCCTCCGCCCGGCCGGGCACCGACACTGCCTTCGACGAAGGCCAGATGCGCATCGGCCGCCGGCTGGCCATCAAGCTGCTCAACGTGTCGAAGTTCGTCTTGCTCACCGGGGCCGGCGATGCGGTTGGCCGGGCTGAAGACGTGAGCTCGCCGCTCGACCGGGCGCTGTTGGCAGAGCTGGCCGACCTGGTCGAGGACGCCACCCGGGCGTTCGATGGCTACGACTACGCCCGGGCGCTGGATCGTACGGAGACCTTCTTCTGGGCCTTCTGCGACCACTACGCCGAGCTGGCCAAGGGTCGGGCGTATGGGGGTCAGGGTGAGGCCGGGGCCGCTTCCGCCCGGGCGACGCTGGCCTGGGCGCTCGACGTGATCCTGCGCTTGTTCGCACCGACCCTGCCGTTTGCCACCGAAGAGGTGTGGTCGTGGTGGCGGGAGGGCTCGGTGCACGCCAGCTCGTGGCCCGAAGCCGCGGAGCTTCGTGAGCGGGCCGGCGATGGCGGGTCCGGGGTGTTCGACGTGGCGCTGCAGGTGCTGAGTCTGGTGCGCAAGGCGAAGACCGAGGCCAAGCGCTCGCTGCGCACGCCGGTCGAGCGTCTGCTGGTTCGGGGCACGAGCGAGCAGCTGGCTGCGGTCGAGGCAGTGCGTGCCGACCTGGGCGATGCCGGTGTCGTGCAAGAACTGCTCACCGAGGGCGCTGAGGCGCTGTCGGTCGAGGTCACGTTGGCTCCGGCCGAAGCGGGCTGAACACCCCCGCTCGCTGGAGAGCAGCTGCGCCATGGCCCGACGCGCCGAGCGGTCCTACGCGCGCGCTCAGTGTTTCGTCACACAGGCGTGGCCGAACGAATTCGCCCCTCTTGTGTGCCACCGAATCGACGTCGAATCGCTGCATACGCATCGAATCGACTGGTACCCCCCGGGGGTACTTCAGGTGCATTCGCCCGGGCGGCCACCCTACGTGCTCGGCCGACCACGGCGCCGGCCCGGCTCTTGGCCGGCCGTACGGCGATGTGGACTACCCTGCTTCCGTTCGTCCGAGGGCCGGCCAGCCGCTGCTGCCGCCCTGGGCCGATGACCTTGTCGAACGAGCAGCGAGGGGGCCGGGCACCGTGGCTACCTACCCAGATCTGAACGTCAGCATCGGCGATGACTATGTCGCCACCGTGGAGATCGACCGACCTCCGCACAACTACTTCGACCACAAGCTGATCTGCGCCATGGCTGACGCGTTCACCGACCTCGACAACGACCCGGCATGCCGGGTCTCGGTGCTGTGCTCCAACGGCAAGTCGTTCTGCGCCGGTGCCAACTTCGGCGGCCCACGCGAAACCGAAACGCAGCCCGGGGACCTCTATCGGGAGGCGGTACGCCTGTTCTCCACCCGCAAGCCGGTCGTGGCAGCGGTGCAGGGTGCAGCCATCGGTGGCGGGCTGGGAGTGGCCCTGTTCCCCGATTTCCGGGTGGCCGCCCCAGAGGCCCGCTTCGCGGCCAACTTCGCGCGGCTCGGCTTCCACCAGGGCTTCGGTCTTTCGGCCACGCTGCCTGGCCTGGTCGGTCAGCAGATGGCCCTCGACATGCTGTACAGCGGGCGCCGCGTGACCGGCGAGGAGGCCTTCGCCAAGGGCATGTGCGACAGGCTGGTTCCCCTCGAGAATCTGCGCGAGGAGGCCCACGCGTTCGCCCTCGAGATCGCCCGCTCGGCCCCCCTGGCCGTCGAATCGATCCGGGCCACCATGCGGGGCGACCTGGCCGAGCGGGTGAAGGCCGCCACCGATCACGAACTCGAGGAGCAGGACAGGCTCCGCAAGACCGACGACTTCAAGGAAGGCATCAAGGCGACCGCCGAGCGCCGACTTCCTGAGTTCAAGGGACGCTGAGCGGGAACTCTGCCGACGCCACCAGCACTCGCGAAACGACCCCCGCTCCCTGGTGAGGCGGGGGTCGTAGCGAGGCTTGCGCAGCGCTGCTAGGGATCTGCCCGGCGTCAGCCCTTGCGGCGACGGCCGTAGCGGCGCTCGAACCGCTCGACGCGACCGGCGGTGTCGACGATGGTCATCGTGCCGGTGAAGAACGGGTGGCTGCGATGGGAGATGTCGACCCTCGCCGCCGGGTAGGTATTGCCGTCTTCCCACACCACGGTCTCGTTCGTCTTGATCGTCGAACGAGTGAGGAACGAGTAATTGGCCGCGGTGTCCTGGAAGACCACGTAGCGGTACTCGGGGTGGATGTCCTTCTTCATGGCCTTGACGCTCCTCGCCGTGATGGACCCTGCAGCGGCCTACCAGTATGCCCCCTCGAACGGTCGCTCCGGAAACGCGTACCCGGCAAGGTGACAGCGCCGCAGGCCCCTACGCTGCCCCGCCATGCCGACCGATCCGCATGAAGCCACGTTCGCCGGCACTGAGGGAGGCGTGTTCTACCGGCGGTTCAGCCCGGCCGCCGGCTCGGTACAGCGGATCGCCATCGTGGTCCACGGCTACGCCGAGCACAGTGGCCGCTACCGCCATCTGGGCGAACGGCTCGCGGCTGCGGGAACCGCCACCTACGCTCCGGACCACCTGGGCCATGGCAACAGCGACGGCGAACGAGCCCTGATTACGGACTTCGAGCACGTCGTCGACGACCTTGGGATCCTGGCGGACATCGCCGCGGTCGAGCATCCCGGCGTGCCGCTGTTCCTCATCGGCCATTCGATGGGCGGCCTGCTCACCGCCAGGTTCTGTGAGCGTTGGCCAGAGCGGGTCTCGGGCGCGGTGTTCCTCGGAGCGGTGCTGGGCGACTGGAAATGGGCCCGTCGAGTGGTGACCACGGACACCATCCCGCATGTGCCCTCGGACCC
>JAXDQG010000276.1:0-3623 GCA_034667945.1 Acidimicrobiia bacterium
GTAGCTGGATCGACCGGGCCCGAGCGCGCTTGGAGAGGCTGACGCCGAGCATCTCGAGCACGATGCGCTGGATGTTGTTCTCGGGCTGGGCCTCCGTGAGGCCGAGCGAGTTCACCTGGACGCCGTAGCGGAAGCGCCTGGCCTTGGGGTCGGTGACGCCGTAGCGCTCGAGGCAGAGCCGGTCCCACATGGCGGTGAAGGCCCGCATCTTGCACACCTCTTCGACGAAGCGGATGCCGGCGTTGCAGAAGAAGCTGAACGAGGCCACGACCTGGGGGAACCGGTCGGGCTCGACCTGGCCCGATTCCTTGACCGCGTCGAGGACCCCGATGGCGGTGGCCAGGGAGTACGCGAGCTCTTGCTTGGGGGTCGCCCCGGCTTCCTGCAGGTGGTACGAGCAGACATTGATGGGGTTCCAGCGGGGAACGTGACGGGCGCAGAAGGCCACCATGTCGACGATCAGCCGCCGGGAGGGCTCCGGGGGGAGGATATAGGTGCCGCGGGAGAGGTACTCCTTGACGATGTCGTTCTGTGTGGTGCCTCGGAGTTCCTCCGGGGCCACGCCCTGCTCGTCGGCGTTGGCGATGTAGAGACCGAGGAGCCAGGCGGCCGTGGAGTTGATCGTCATCGACGTGTTCATCCGACCCGGAGGGATGCCGTCGAGCAGCGTGCGCATGTGGCCCAGGTGGGCTACCGGGACGCCGACCTTGCCGACCTCGCCCCGAGCCAGGGAATGGTCGGGGTCGTAGCCGGTCTGCGTGGGCAGGTCGAAGGCGATGGAGAGGCCGGTCTGCCCTTGCGTCAGATTCGTGCGATACAGCTCGTTGGATGCGCGAGCGGTCGAGTGACCCGAGTAGGTGCGCATCAGCCAGGGCTCGTCACGGCGGGGGGCATCGCTCACAGTCCCATTGTGTTGGGGGAGGCTGGGCAGTGTCACGCCGAGGTCTGAGGCGGGTGGCGGTGTCTGCCGGGGAAGTGTGGCGGAAAGCGCGCTCTCCGTGGTGGCCGGCCGGCCCGAATTCGTCGAAAAGGGCCACCCGGCCGTTTCGTAATCCTGGATGTACGCAGCGATTCGACGTCGATTCGACGTATCGGCCGCCTCGAGCGAACAGCCGTTGACCGACGCGGGACCTTCGGTAAGTTTCTTTAATTTTTCTCTATAGATTCTAGTTTAGGTTAACAAAGGCGTTCGACCTGCTCATAGCGGCAGAAGCGTCATTTCGGACCGCGCTCCCATCCGGCGAATGCCACAGGGAGAGGGCGTCGAAGCGCGCGATCCAATCGCCACAGATATTCGCTACGAGGGATGTCTGTCGCCCCCAGCGAGCGGAGATGTGGTGTCGTCCACTGCACGTCCAACAGTGTGTCCGGATGGTGATCAAGCATTTTGACCAGGTGTACCAGTGCCACCTTTGAAGAGTCGGTCACCCGGTGGAACATCGATTCGCCGGCGAAGAGGCCGCCGACGGCGACACCGTAAAGCCCGCCGACCAAGCGACCGTCCTGCCAGGATTCGACCGAGTGCGCCCAGCCGAGATGGTGCAGGGCCAGATAGGCGTTCCGGATGTCGCGTGTGATCCACCCGTGGGGTCGTCGCGGATCGCCGCACGCCTCGATCACCTCGGCGAAAGCCGTGTCCACTCGGACCTCGAAACGGCTGAGCGACTTGCGCAGCGAGCGTCCCACCTGCAGCCCGTCCAGGGGAAGTACGCCTCTCGGATCAGGCGACCACCATGCCAGTCGCCGCCGGCCCGCCGGCATCGGGAAGAGCCCCGCCCGGTAACCGGCCAGCAGGGTGCCCGGCTCGAGGTCGGCACCGACGCCGACGACACCCTGCTCGTCGGCGGAATCGGGCGGTGGGAAGATCCAGACCGACGGGGCCGGCTCGATGGGCACGAGGCACAAGGTAGGCTGCCGCGCCCGGTCGCCGGCTACGGTCGATGCCCGATGTCGCCGACGCCCCCAGCGAAGCCTCGAGACAAGTGATGCACCGTCGATGAGTGGTGTACTCGCTCTGGTCGGCGGAGGTGAATGGACAGATGGTTGCCACTTCGATGTCGACCTGCTGGAGGAGGCGGCCAGTCGACGGGTGACCGTGCTCCCCACGGCCGCGGCCTTCGAACGCCCAGATCTCGTGGTTGAGCAGGCACGCCGCTACTTCGAGGGCTCCGCGCTGCAGGCGACCGTCGACGCGGTCCCCGTCTATGGCCGAGCCGACGCGCTCGACCTGGACATGGCCGCTCGGGTGGCATCCGCCCAGTTCATCTACCTGGCGTCCGGCTCGGCCATGCATCTGGTCTCGGTGCTCAAGCGGACAGCCGTCTGGGATGCCGTTCAGACGGCCTACCACGAGGGGGCGGTCGTAGCGGCTGCCGGACCATCGGCGGCCGTGCTGTGCGATGCGATGGTCGACCCGCGCGGTGGCGGCTTCAGTGTCGGGTTGGGCCTGGTCACCCAGCTCACCCTGATTCCGCTCTACAACCGCTGGTCGGCAGAGAAGTCTCGACGCACCATCGACCTGGCCCCGACCGGTCTGGCCCTCGCCGGCATCCCGGAGCGCACGGCCCTGATTCGTGGCCGCGACGGTTGCTGGCGGGCGAGCGGAGCAGGCGAGGTGCAGCTGTACAAGGACGGCAAGCCGGCCGGGCTCGAGGTGCTCAACGACGCCTAGCCCCTCGAGGGCGTGGGCGCTCTGGTCTGGGCCGTGGTGCCAGTGTGTCTCACGCCTCGGCGATGCGAACGCTGGTGACAGTCACTTCCGGAGCCGGCGCTCCATTGGTGCCGCCGTTGGGCGCCTTGCCACTGGCCAAGACCTTTTGGAGCACGTCCATGCCCTGGGTGACCTTGCCGAAGGTGACGTAGGTGCCCTGGGCGTCGAGCAGCTTGGTGTTGTCGTTGACGGCGAAGAAGAACTGACCGCCGGCGCTGTTCGGCTGGCTCGTCCTGGCCATGACCAGGTCGCCCGGGGTGTAGGAGAACTTCCCGCCCTCGTCAGGGATGGTGTAGCCGGGGGTGTCGGTGTTGGTCTGACCGCCGCCCTGGATGATCCCGATGCTGGTGTCGGTGCGGAAGAGCTTGGAGCTGTCGTAGTACTTCCAGCGTGCGAGCGTCACGAAGTTGTTGGTCGTGCCGGGCGTGCGCTGGGTGTCGAGCTTGGCCACGATCGTGCCAGCCGATGTCTCGATGGTGGCGGTGTAGGTCTTGGCGGCGTCGATGCACTGCTTGGGCGCCGCGGTGAACGTCTTCTTGGCGTCCCCGGGCGTCGCCGGCGGGCAATCGGCGGTGCCGTAGGCGAAGGCCGCGGGGCTACCCGCAGAGGTGGCCGTGGTGGAACCGGCGCTGGTGGAGGTGCTGGCTGAGTCTGCCGCCGTGGTGGTCGAGCCACCCGTTGCCACGGTCGAATCGTCGTTCTTGGGCCAAAAGGCGAAGGCGAGGATGATGGCCACGATCACCACGCCGACGACGCCGATTCGAAGGTACTGCCGCTTCTTACGCGCCTTCACCTGCGCCGTCAGGGCGGCCTCCAGCCTGGCCTGGCGGTTCGCCTTCTGACGTGCACGCTTCTCTGTTCCCACGGTCTCGGAAGGCTACCGGCCGGTCGTCGGGAGTACGATCGCAGCCCC
>JAXDQG010000277.1:0-6793 GCA_034667945.1 Acidimicrobiia bacterium
GAACCAGGTCGAGATCGGTGGCGTAGAAGGCGCCCTTGCCCGGCTAGTCTATCACCACCTCGCCGTCGATCGGCACCACCTCGGGCACGATCTCCCACCCCGGCTCGCCCCGCACGAGAATGCGCCCGCACGGCCCCGAATCGCCGATGCCGGCGCCGATGTTCTTCGAGCGCCACAGCTTGTTCGGCGGGCAGTCGGACAGGTCGGGGCGGTGCCCTTCGCGGGTGTGGACCACCAGCCAACCGGCGGCCCGTACAGCGTCGAGCACGTGGCTGGTCGGCTCGAGGCCGGCCCGGGTCAGGGACAGGTCGTAGCCCATGGCGTCGACGTAGCCGCCCGGCCCACAGAAGTCGGTCTGCCAGTCGATGCACAGCAACGCGGTGCTGGAGGGGTCGATTGGGCCGTCGTAAGGCCAGGAATACGGTTCGGCGGGGACGATGCCGGTAGCCATCTCAGGTCTCCTCGGGAGCAGGGGTCAGCTTGCTGAGTAGGGCGACCACCTCACTGGTGGATGCCAGGGCGCCGAAGATCCCGCCCGACATCGTCAGCGAGGCGTGGGCATGGGCGCCCGTGTAGGGGTCGAGGGGGGCGCAGGCGTCGACGACCACCAGGCATTCGAAGCCGCGGTCGTTGAGGGTGCGGACCGTGCTGTCGACAGTGACTTCGCAGGCGTAGCCGGCGAGCAGGATGCGGTCACGGCCGGCGTTCTGCAGTTCGTGTTCCAGCAGGGAGCCATAGCAGCCGTCGAAGCCCCGGCAGTCGACCACGAGATCGGGCGCATCGGGCACGCCCTTGGGCTGCCAGCCGTCGGAGGCGACGGTGGGGACGGAGGGCCGTGCCCGGGCGGTGGCGGCGGGCGACGCGGGCATCGACGCGGTCATCAACGCGTGCAGCGACGCGGTGGTCGACGGGAGAGGGCGGCCGTGGCGAAGGTGCACGAGCCATCCACCGCTCGAGCGGACGGCGTCGGCCAGGGCGGCGATGGCGGCGGCGGCGAGCTGGGAGCCGTAGGAGGCATCGACGAACTGGCATTGGCCGCCGGCGATCACCAAGGCGAGCCGGCCACCATCCAGTTCGCCGTCGTAGGGCCAGGGATAGGGATTGGCGGAAAGCGAGGGCACGAGAGGAAATCTCCAAGGAGGAGTTGGCCCGGGCCGGCGGTGGCCAATGCCGGCCCACCGGCCCGGGCGAATACCGATGGTCGGAAGCTCAGCTCTTGGGCAGTTCTCCCACGACACCTTGGACGAACTTGGTGTTCTGATCCTCGATCGCGGCGTAATCGGGTGTGGTTCCGGCGGGAATCATCGTCGAGCCGTCTTGGGCGACGATGGGACCAGTGAACGGCGAGCCACTGCCGGTGATACGGACCTTGGCGTCATCCACCAATTTCTTGGTCGCATCGGTGACGGAAGGACCGAATTTCGACTGGATGAAGGGGTTGTCACCGGTCTTGTAGCCGACCCGATAGTTGGCGTTGTACTTCGACCCCGTGAAGTTGCCGGCGAGTGCGGTCTTCACGATGTCGTTGAACATGTTCGTCCAATTCCACTCGGACCCGGTCACCCAGCCCTTGGGGGCCAGCGACGACGCGTCGGCGTGGTAGCCGACCACCATGGCCCCTGCCGACTCTGCGGCCTTGGTCACCGTCGCCGTGCAATCCTGGTGCTGGGTCAGCACGTCGACGCCCTGGGCCAGGAGTGATTTGGCGGCCTCCGCCTGCTTCGCCGGGTCACACCACGAGGAGGTGTTGACCACGAAGGTCTGGACGGCCGGATTCGCCGATTTCGCGCCCAGTTCGAAGGCGTTGATGTTGGCAATCGTCTGGGGGATCGGGAATGCGTAGACGTAGCCCAGCTTGTTGGACTTCGTCGATTTACCGGCTGCGATCCCGGCCAGATACACCGGTTCGTACACCGTGCCGAAGTACGTTCCGCCGTTCGGCGGAATCGCACCCTTGATGAAGTTGCCCTGCTGCACGACGGCCACATCCGGATGTGCCGCCGCTACTTTCATGGCTGGGTCGAGGTGGCCGTAGCTGGTGGCGAAGATGATCTTTGCGCCCTTGGAGATCATCCCCTCCATGACCCGGGTTGCCTCGTCCGATTCGGGGACGTTCTCGGCCGTGAGGACCTTGACATCTGGGTAGGCCTTGGCCACCGCCTGGCTGCCTTGATACGCCGCCTGGTTGTAGCCGTAGTCGTCCTTGGGGCCGACGAAGATGAAGCCGACGGCCTTCGAGTCCTTGCCGGGCCCCGACCCCGTTGCGCTGGACGCGCCCGATGTGGCCGCGCCCGCCGCGGTCGTCGACGCAGCTTTGGTATCGCTGTTGTTGCTGCCGCAGGCCGCGCCGACCAGCGCCAAGCCGACCACCGCAGCGGCCGCTTTCCACCACCGTTTCTGCATTTGTACTCCTGATCACTCGTTGGCCCGTTGTCCCGTGGCCCGTTTGGCTGTCACTGATGCTCGGGCTCGTCTGCAGGTGCAGGTGCAGGTGCAGGGGTCGAGCCCTTGGAGGGGTCACGCGTTCGGGGTTCGGAAGGGCACTCAACCGGAGACCGTCGTTGGCCACGGTTGATGCTGCCGGCGGCCCCCGGTCAGCCGCTCGGCGAGCTCTCGAAGACCGCCTTGAGCTCTTCGGGCACGTCGCTGGCCCGCTTGCGGCCCAGCAGGATCAGCACCAGCAGGGTGATGACGTAGGGGGCGGCGTCGAGGGCGAACTGGTTGATGCCGTAGCCCCGCGCCTGGAGCGCAGGCGACAGCGCCAGGGCGGCGCCGAACAGGTAGGCGCCGGCCGCCACCTTGAACGGCTGTCGACCGGCGAACATCACCACCGCCACTGCCACGAAACCCCGACCGACCGTCATGTTCTCGAACCAGGCGTTGGCGTAGGCGATCGACAGATGGGCGCCGCCGAGGCCGGCCAGCATGCCGCCGACGATCACGGCTGTGTAGCGAATGGTCTGCACCCCGTGGCCGTAGGTGGTGAGCACCTCGCTCCGCTCGCCGGCGGCCCGCAGCAGGACACCCCAGCGGCTGCGGTGGATCCCCCACCACACCACAACCACCAGTACGTAGGAGAGGTACGTCAGCGCATCGTGGCGGAACAGGATCGGGCCGATCCACGGCAGGTCACCCAGCAACGGGATCTTGATCGGCCCGAACGAGCGCACCACCGCATTGACGTAGGCCGCCCCGAACATCGAGGTCAGGCCCAGGCCGAGGAACAGCACCACCAGGCCGGTGGCCAGCTGGTTGGTGCGGCGCTGGAGCACGAAGAAGGCGTGCACGGTGGCGAGCGCGCCGCCGGCGACTGCGCCCGCGGCCGCACCGATGACGGGCCCGTGATGCGAGGCCACCGCGTAGGCAGTGAGCGCTCCGGCCAGCATGGAGCCCTCGGTCCCGAGATTCACCACGCCGGCCCGCTCGGCCAGTGTCTCACCCAGGGCTGCATAGAGGATCGACGTGCCACCCCGAACGCCGCCCGAGAGCACCTCCACGCCGAGGTTCATCGTGCACCTCCCCGTGTCGGCCGGACCCGGGAGGTCTGGCCCCAGCCGAAGGCGGCCAGCAGGACCAGCGCCATCAGGATGTTCACCGAGGCCGCCGGCAACCCGGCGTCGATCTGCAGGCTGTCGCCCGCCACCGCGATGGCGGAGAGCACGCCGGCCGCCAGCGCCACCCTTATCGGCTTGTGACGGGCCAGCCAGCTGGCCAGGAAGCCGATGTAGCCATAACTCACGCCGAAGCCCTGGCGCAGCTTGAACTCCGCGCCGGCCAGGTGCACCGCACCCCCGAGGCCGGCCAGGGCGCCGCCGACCGCCATGGCGGTCACCAGCAGCAAGCCAACCCGCAGGCCGGCGCGGCGGGCGGCTTCGGGGTTGCCGCCCACGACCCGCAGCCGAAAGCCCCAGGCGGTGCGGCTCAGGGCCAGTGACACCAGCACCGCCGCGGCCACGGCGATGAGCACGCCCACGTGCACCCGCGTGTGCCCGAGCAGCGGAAGACGGGCGTCCACCGGCAATGACCTGGTAGCCGGCTGACCGGAGCCTTGGGGGTCCTTCCAACGGCTGTAGATCAGATACAGCATGATGTCGAGGGCGATGTAGTTGCTGAGCAGGGTGGTGACGGCCTCGTTGATGCCGAAGGCGAGGCGCATCACTGCCGCCAGCGCGGCCCACACCGCACCGGCCACCGCAGCCGCTAGCAGCATGAGCACCAGGATCATCGAGCCCGGCAGATGGTCACCCGCCGCCAGGTAGACGCCGGCGGCCGCGACCCCGCCCAGGACCAGCTGGCCCTCGCCCCCGACGTTGATCAGTCCCGCCCGGGCCGGCACGGCCACGGCCAAGGCGGTCAGGGCGACCGGCGCCGCCCGCACCGCGATGCCGCCCCACGACCCGCTGTCGGTGAACGTCGAGTGCCACATCTCGCGGTAGGCCTGCAGAGGGTCGACCCCCTTCATGGCCATGAAGGCGCCGAAGATGACCAGCGCCCCCAAGATGGCCAGCGTCCAGCGCAGGACGACCTCGCCGACGCGCCGCACCTTCTCGGACGTCGGCGGGGGACCGACGGGAGAGCTGACGACTTCTTGGCGGTCGGGCTCGACCGTCGTCGTCTCCATCTGGGCGGTCATGCCGCCACCTCGGCGCCGTCCTTGGCGGCCACCGGCGCATCGCGGCGCCCGGTCAGCATGAGCTGCCCGATCTCATAGCGGTCGGCGGTGGCGGGGTCGACCTCTCCGGCGATGCGGCCGTGGTGGAGCACGACAACCCGGTCGGCCAGCTCCAGGAGCTCGTCGAGGTCCTCCGAGATGAGCAACACGCCGCAGCCGGCCGCTCGTTGCTCCAACAGCAGCTCTTGGGTTCGCCGGGTGGTGGCGACGTCCAGTCCCCGGCTCGGGTAGGCGGCGACCATCAGGGTTGCCGGGCGACCGAGCGCTCGGACCAGCATGACGCGCTGCACGTTGCCGCCTGACAGCGTCGAGACCAGGCGATGACCGGCAGCGACCCGCAGTCCCGTCGTTTCGTCGAGCTGGCCGAGGTCACGGTCGACGGCGTTCCAGTCGATCCCCAGATTGCGCCGGAACCGGGGGAGCTCGGCCGCGGCGATGTGCTCGGCCACGGTGAGACCGGGCACCACCGCGTCGACCAGTGGGTCTTCGGGCACGCCAACCGCGCCGGCCTGCTGGGCGGCCCGGGCAGTGGGGTGGCGCAGCCGCTTGCCGCCGATGACGATGGCGCCGACGGATGGCGCCAGCAGGCCCAGGGCCACCTCGTACAGCTCGCGCTGGCCATTGCCGGCCACCCCGGCCACCCCGACGAGCTCGCCCGCGGCCACGGTGAGGTCGATGTCGTGCAGCTGGGTACCCCGACGGGCGTCACGCGCCGACAGCCCGGAAAGCTCCAGCGCCGCTGGCCGCTGGCCGGCGACGATCGGCCGCTCCGCCGGCAGCGCCGGGACGGCCCGGCCGACCATGGCCTCGATCAGCTCCGGGTCGTCGACGGTTGCGGGGTCGCGGTCCAGCATCGTGACCTTGCCGCCGCGCAGCACGGTGACCCGGTCGGCGATGGAGCGGGCTTCGGGCAGCTTGTGGGTGATGATGGCGACCGACAGCCCGTCGCTGCGCAGGGCGTCGAGACCGCTGAACAGCTGGTCGACCTCCTGAGGGGCGAGCACGCTGGTGGGCTCGTCCAGGATGACCAGGCTGGCCCCGGCCAGCAGCACCTTGAGGATCTCGACCCGCTGCCGCTCCCCGATGGAGAGGTCCTTCACCCGGGCGGTGGGGTCGACGTGCAGGCCGAAGCGCTCGACGGCGTCCTCGATGCGGGCGGCGAGGGTCCGGCGGGGCAGCCGCAGCCCGGTGAGCGGGAGGGCCAACGCCATGTTCTCGAGCGTGCTGAGCGCGGGGACCAGGCGCAGGTCCTGGAACACCATGCCGATGCCCAGCCGGCGGGCGGTGGCGGGGTCGGGGATCTCGACCGGGGCCTCGTCCACGAGCAACTCACCCTCCTGGGGCGGATGCACCCCATAGAGGATCTTCATGAGTGTGGACTTGCCTGCGCCGTTCTCGCCCAGCACGGCGTGGACCTCGCCGGGGCGGAGCATCAGGTCGACGCCATCGTTGGCCACGAGGTCGCCGAAGCGACGCGTGACCCCTCGGGCTTCGAGCTTCACGGGCTACCTCCTGCCATCGGGTCTTCCTGCCATCCGGGCGAGCGCCCGCATCACTCGTCGCTCCACCACGGCCATGGAGAGATCGAGGTGGGAAACGAAGCGCGCCTCCGCCTTGTGCAGGTCGCCGTCGAGCACGGCTTCGACGATCCCCAGATGCTCGACGACGGTCTGGGCGACCCGGTCGGCATCGAGGAAGTCCTGCATGCGGGCGACGCGGATGCGCCCGTTCACGTGGCGGAGCAGGTCCACCAGGGCCGGGTTGCCGGCGGCCTCGGCCAAGGTGACGTGAAAGGCTTCGTCGAGGAGGACGAAGGCGGGATCCGCGGCCGGCTCCTCTTCTTCCAGCTCCAGCCATTCGAGGCGGAGGGCCAGCAGCATGGCGTGGTCGTGCGTGCTGTTCTGGGCGGACGGTCGGCGGAGTGATGCCAGCTCGAGGGCGGCGCGGGCCTCGTAGAGATGGCGCATGGCGCCAACGTCAGGCGTGGCGGGCACGAACCCGCCGTCGCCACCTCGCACGACCAGACCTTCGGCGTGGAGCCGGGAGAGCGCTTCTCGGACGGGGGTGCGGGAGACGCCGAGCTCGGCGGCCAACCGCTCCTCGCCGAGGCGGAGGTTCAGG
>JAXDQG010000278.1:0-3048 GCA_034667945.1 Acidimicrobiia bacterium
CGATGAGGATGCTCGCCGGTGTCTGGACCGCCCACGACAGGAACATGATCAGGAACGTCACTTGAAGCGCGTGCGGCAGGCCGGGATCGTTGAGGACCTTGCGCCAGCTGGCAAAGCCGGCGGGGTGGATGTCGCCGATCCCGTCCCATCGCGTGAAGCTCAGCCCGAGGACGCCCAGCAGCGGGATCAGCCCGAACGCGATGAAGAAGAGCAGCGCAGGTAGGGCCATCCACGTGACCGAGCCGGTCCTGCCGGCGCTGGAATGCCTCGAGGCGCCGGTCCGCGAAGCACCCTCCGCGGCGGTGGTCACGTCCCGATGACTTTATTCATGTTGTCGGCGTACTGTTTGGGCGAGATCGACAGCTGGAACAACTTCGCGATGTTGTCGAGCAATGTCTCCGCAGCCGTGGGGCTCATTGCCTGGTCCCATGACTGGGCGAAGACCTTGGCGCCGCTGGCGGTGTTGTAGATGAACTTGAGCCACTCCTCGTCCTTCGCCCCGGTAAGGAGCTTGTCGGTGCCGTTGACGATGGGGATCGCACCGGAGTCCACCCACTCCTTCGCCTCGGCGTCGGAGGACACCTGCGTGGCGAAGAACTTCTTGGCAATCTCCTTCTCTGCGGCGCTTGCCTTCGCGGAGATCGAGAGGTACTGCCCCGGGTTCCCGACGGTGTCGGTGGGGTCACCCGTGCCGCCCTCGACCGGCGGGAAGTTCATGTAGCCGAGGTGGCCACCCTTGACGAAGTCGCCACCCTGCTCGGACATGCTGCCGTAGGTCCACGAGCCGTGCAGCATCATTGCGGCCTTGCCGGTGTAGAGCAGTGCCTGGTCGGCATTGGAGTCGGCGGTGATCGAGGAGAAGCCCTTGATGAAGCCATTCGCCTTGATCAGCTTCTGCATCTCGGTGAGAGCCTTGATGGCCACCGGGTTCGACCAGGCGTCCTTCTGGCCTTCGAAGACCGCCTGGAACACCTCGCCGCCGCCGAGGCGGTCGAACAGGAACTCCAGCCACATCATGTTGGTCCAGCGCGACTGGCCGCCGAGGGAGAACGGCGCGATGCCCTTCGCGTTGAACTTCGGCACCAGGGCCATGATGTCGCCCCACGACTGCGGGGGATCGGCCTTGATCTTCTCGAAGTTGGTCTTGTTGTAGAAAAGCACGATCGGCTGGACCGTCTCGCACGGCAGCGCATAGATCTTGCCGCCGACCGTCGCCGCGCCGAACGACGAGGGGAACAGCCGGTCCTTGACCGCCGCGTTCTGCCCGAACCAGGAGGTGAGGTCCTCGACCTGGTTCGCGTCGACGTAGCTCTTCAGCCCGCCGCCACCCCAGCCCCAGATGACCGTAGGTGCCTGGCCGGCCCCGATGGCGGTCTTGATCTTCGTCTTGTAGGCGTCGTTCTGGAAGGCCGTGCCCTTGATCTGGGTCTTGGGGTTCGCCGTGTTGAAGCGATTGACGGTGTCCCTGCGGATGCGCTCACCCGGGTCCACGCTGAGGTACCAGTACGTGGCGCTGCCCTTTGCCGCGCCGCCACCGCCTGAGCCGCTCGACTTGGGTCCGGACGTGCCACCGCAGGCAGCGAGGCCCACTGCGGCGCCAGTGCCCATAGCAATGCGGAGGAAGTTCCGCCGGGAAGTCGTCATGGGATCCACGCTGATCTCCGTACTCGAAGGGCCGTGGCCGTGCCGCGGCGTGAGAATGTGGAACTTCGATGACCGCCGACGGGTCCCAGCGCGCTGGTGCCCTGCCTCCCGCCCTCCTCGACCGGACGGAAGCCCGGACGACGACCGCAAACTGCACCGTAGATATCGATGTCGCAAGGTGTCAAGAGTCTTGAAGTTTTCGGAGCGCCGCGAAAGAGTTGCCCCTCAGAAGTCGAGCGACTACGCGACTTCCGGCTGTCTTTTTAGCCTCGAAAAGGTCACGAGACGATCTCGGAATTTCCTGAAAACCCTTTCGAGACGCGTCCAGCCGAACCAAACGTGGAGTGTTCATGCCGAGCGTCTCGATCCCCGCTCAGGAGTCGGCCATGCCTCCGTGGCGGGACACCACGCTGCCCGTCGCCGAACGGGTCGAGCGACTGCTCGAGGAGATGACCCTGGAGGAGAAGGTCGCCCAGCTCGGGAGCCGCTGGCTGGGCAACGACATGCAGGCGGAGAGCTCATCCCAGCAGAGCCTCTCAGCCGACTCAGCAAACTCAGCCGACGCAGCCGACTCCGACACCGACTCCGACACCACGTTCAACGTCGCTCCACTCCAGGACGTGTTCGCGGCCTCCGGGACCATCTCCCTCGAGGAGGCGAGCACCCACGGGCTCGGCCACCTCACCCGCATCTTCGGCAGTCACCCGGTGACAGTCGCGGAGGGCACGGCAGAGCTCGTACGACAGCACCGCGTGGTCCTCGCCGGCTCGCGTCTGGGCATCCCGGCGCTCGTCCACGAGGAGTGCCTGACCGGGTTCACGACGTTCGGCGCAACCGTCTATCCCGCGGCCATTGCGTGGGGAGCAACGTTCGACGCCGACCTCGTGGAGCGGATGGCGGCCGCGATCGGACGCGACATGGCCGCCGTCGGCGTGCACCAGGGTCTTTCTCCCGTGCTTGATGTTGTACGGGACTACCGCTGGGGGCGGGTCGAGGAGACTATCGGCGAGGACCCCTATCTCGTTGCGATGCTCGGTTCCGCCTACGTCCGCGGGCTGCAGAGCGCCGGCGTCATCGCCACCCTGAAACACTTCGCCGGCTATTCGGCCGCGCGAACCGGACGCAACCACGGGCCGGTGTCGATGGGCCGCCGCGAACTGCTCGACGTCATCCTGCCGGCCTTCGAGACGGCCGTGGCCCTTGGCGGGGCGGGCTCGGTGATGAACTCCTACTCCGACGTCGACGGGGTCCCCGCGGCCGCGGACCGGTGGCTGCTCACGGACCTGTTGCGCGACGAGTGGGAGTTCTCGGGCACGGTGGTGTCCGACTACTGGGCGGTTCCCTTCCTGGCCGTGACGCACCACGTCGCTGCCGACATGGACGACGCCGGCGCCCAGGCGCTCG
>JAXDQG010000279.1:0-7182 GCA_034667945.1 Acidimicrobiia bacterium
CCGCTGCTGCCGGCGCGCCGGCCGACGCGATGGCGATCATCGCCACGACGAAGCCAACCGCCATAGCTGCCAGCCAGGCTGGCCCGGGCGCGTGCGACGCGCCACGAAGCCGCAATGCCAGCGCCACCCCCCGGCCACTGGCGAAGACAACCAGGCTCGAGGCGATGAAGATCCTTGTTGCCCCCGTGGACGACCAGATGTCGCCAACCAGCCAACGACCCAGGCTGGCAGGCATGGCGGTCATCACCCCGCACCAGAGGGCGGCCAAGGCGCCGAGGACGATCGCGAGCTGACCGGCCCACCGACGGGTGGCTGGGAGGTTCAGCGAAGCCATGCGGTCGTCAAGCAGCAACGAGATCACCTGCACCACGATCAGGAGTGGTGCGTAGGTGATGCAGGCGGCCCCGAGGATGCCGAGCTCGCCAAGGTCGGACAACAACGGCGTGACCAGAAGAAGCAGATAGATCGGCGCCGCGGAGGAGGCGAATGACTGCAGTCCGGATACCCGGGTCGGCAAGGTGGCGCGCAACCACCGGCTTCCGGCGGCCACATCCGGTAGGAGACGCAGTTGGGCGAGGACGACCAGGCCTGCCAGTACACCGGCCCCTGCCCACGCGGCCACGTAGGCCCATCCATCGCCGCTCGCGGTCACCGCCGCAATGACCAGGGCGATGGCCAAAGCGCCTGACCAGAGAAGGTCGTTGGTGGCCGGAATCCGAGGCAATGAAGCCGCAGAAGCACACGCTCGGCCAGTCTCCCGAACCAGGAGGAAGGGAAGGGCCACACCGAGCACCCAGAGGCCCGAGCGCAGTGGATCCGGAGCGAGCCCACCGGCAATCAGGCACGCGGCACCCAGGCTCAGGCCCGTCAGCCACGTCGCGCCGAGGACCTGCGCCACCGAGCTCGCAAGCACCTTGCCATCCGACTGCCTGCGTAGAACCGTCCGCTCCGCCTGCAGCGACCGCCATGCTCCCGAGGCCGCGAGATAGACCACCAGGATGAAAGCCAGAGAGCCGAGCACATGCGCCGAGACATCCCTGGCGGCAAGCACCGCGGCGAGCCATGAGGCGATGCCGAGCGCCAACCATCCGAGTACCGAGCTGCGGGCATCGGCGGTCGCCGAATGTCCGGAAAGTACCGGCAGCTGCTCTTGCTGCGTCGTGCTGGTGGGCACCGAAGTGGAATCCCATTGCAGCGCGGCGGACACCTCGCGGGGACCGGCGCTCACGTCGGTGCCGTTTGGGGTCCGGCCTGACCGACGGTCCAGCCCCGAGACGGGTGAGCTACGAGTTTCGTCGGTCCCGTTCGCCGACAAGGCAGGCATCCTCACGCCGGCACGCAACACCTGACGACTGCGCGGCAGGACCAGGCCTCCGCGACTCGATGCGTTGGCACCCACCAGAGCGAGGCGCCCCGAGACGAGCAGCGGGCGCAGCGCCATCGACGTCCTCGGTGCCGCCGGGATGAGCCGTTCGGGCACCGGAGAGCTCACGAGTCGGTATGTGGCTGTGATTGCCGCGAACAGGAGCCACCAGTGCCGCTGGTAGGTGGCCTCGATGCCGAGCGAGACACCGAACATCGCCGCGTGTGCCATCAGGAGGCCGCGTGGGAGGGTCGCATCTTCGCCGGGCATCATTTGCGACGCCTGGTACGCACGCAGCATGTAGAAGCCGAGCAGGCCGACGAGGGCGATGAGCCCCAGCGGGCCCAACTCGGTGAGGAAGAACATCATTGTGTTGTGGATGATCCGTCCGTGCCGGACGTTGGCTGCTCCTAGACCGACGCCGGTGAGGGGAGCGGTGAAGAAGTCGCCGAGCGACTCTTCCAGGATGCTGACCCGGCCAGCGACCTGGTCGCTTCGGCTGGAAAGCCTCTGCACCGAGGGCAACACGGTCACCGCCACCAAGGCAGAACCGACAAGAACGTAGGGGACCGCCCGCCCGATCATCTTGGCTATTCGACCCGGCTGAAGAAGGAAGCCGGCCATGAGCGCCAGAGCGAAGCCGATCCACGCCGAGCGGGAGAACGTGAACAGGATCGCGGTGCCCAGCGCGATCTCGATCAGCAGCTTGCGCCGGGGAGCGAAAAGAGCCATCCGTTGGTTCAGCACCAGCACGAGGACGAAGGCGACGTCAAGGATTCCGCCAAAGGCGTTCGGGTCGACGAGAAGCCCGGTGAGTCGAGCGCCACCCAAGTTGAGGCTCTTCATGGCGACAAGATGAAGATTTTGAAACAGCATCAGCACCAAGAAGACAACTGCATTGAGCACAACAGCCTGGACCAACAGCCTCAGCAGCCAGCGCACACGATCCAGCGAATTCATGAAATCGAGAAGAACCACGAGGCTGAGATACAAGAACAGAATTCCGAATATCTTCTGAAAGACCGCGGAGGTGTCGAACTCACCGTGTAGCTGGCTGACGACACCACCGATCGCCAGCATGAACAAGAGAAGGGCGTGCCAGCCAGTCCAGTCGCTCCTCCGCCAGGTGATGCGGGTCCCCCGAACGAGCAGGTAGCCCAGGAGGAAGACATCCGATGGAGCAAATCGCAGCTCAGGCAGTACGGTGATCTGCACCGGCAGGAGCGCCACGTAGGCAGCCACCAGCCAGCCCGTCAAGCCGACGTCGAGTGAACGGCCACGTAGCGCCGTGTACGGACTCAACTGTGCCGGAGCGTCAGCGGGCGGACCATCGCCGAGATCTCCCGCCGCCCTTGCGGATACTCGTGTCGTCATCATGAATTGATTCTGCTGAGCCTCGACCGCGCGGATAAGGGTGACGGGAACGGCGCAGCAAGCCCACATGCCGCGTCGCCCGACTGGGGGTGATTGCGCCCGGTCAGCATACCGACCGGCTTTGTGCACCCCTACCAGGCGGTTGTTTTTTCCTCGGCAAGAGCTTCATTCTCGTCACTTTCGGACGACATTGTTGAACGACTGCCATCCTTCGCCCACTGGACCAGTGACCCCCGCGTCCCCGAGGGTCCGGGAGAAGCAAATAGCTATGGGCAAGCCGCGGATAGTTCGTTTACCAGACGGAGATACGACATTAAACAAACAGTCGTGATGCTTTTCTCCATCTGGTTCGGCGGAAGAAGCGGTGATCCTCTCATATCGAGGGTCAGCGACCCACGGTCGCAGGACGGGAGCGCGAGACCATAGCGACGGATCGTGCGCCTACGCGAGGCCTGACGCGAGCTGCGGGCGGAGACCAAAACGACCGGGGGCGCAGACGCCTGCGAAGCCTGCCCCAGTCGAAGCTGGAGCAAGGTCCACAGGCGCCTGCGCCCGTACCAGCGGCGGCGCTATGCCCAGCGCCCTCGCATGACGTCGGTCGTCAGGATGCGGCCGCTCGCCGGCACTCGGGGTGGTGAGCCAAGAAGATGTCTCCGGCCCCGTTCGCCTCGTAGAACTGATGGAGAGCGACGCAAGTCGGGGTCTGGCTGAATGAGGCCGAATTACCGCCTACGCCGGGCGTGTCAGGTGGGTCCTGCGGCGCGCCGGTAACGGGGCCGGGATTGACCGGGTTGTTCGGCGTACCACCCACCGGCGTCGTGATCGGCTGGTTGTTCGTGAGGATCCCACCTGCCGTTGTCGTGGTGGTGGATTCCGTACTGGTCGGTGCGGCGGTGGTCGTCGACCCCGTCGTCGTCGTGGTGCTGCTGGTGGTCGTCGTGGTGCCCGGGCTCGAGACCGTGCTCGGCGCCGCGGCCTTGGCAGCCTTGGTCGCCGCCACCCACTCAGGAGGCACCGGCGTCCCCGGCCACCCGCTTCCCCACCAGTCGAACAGTTCGGTGTAAGCGACCACGTAGCGGTCGGTCCGATGCAGCGCGTTGGTCAGCGTGGTCTGCCATACGTTGGCGTCCATGGGCTGCTCGTACGCAGGCTGGTCGTAGACGGTGAAGCCCACCTGGACGAGTGACGGGTAACTGGCCTTCAGCGGCGTGGGGATCTGGTTGCCGCTCTGCGCCATGCCGAACTTGTTCCAGTTGTAGAACTGCTCGTACTGGGCGGAGGTGCGGGCGGAGTACAGCTCGCCGCCATCGGCGACGGTCATCTGCGTGCCCTGCGCGGCCTGGACGAGCCCGACGAAGAACGGGCCCAACAGCTCGTTTGCCCAGTCCACATTGGGATAGGGCATCGAGGTGATGGCGGTAGCCGTCGCCGGATCGCTGGCCCACGGTCCAAACATGGTGAGCACGGTCGCAGTTGGCCACTGGCCAGCTATGGCGGCGCCTACCTGCTTGCCGATGCTCCGCACGAGCTCCTCTGCCGCCGGCAGCGTCAGGTTCGGTGCGGCCGTCGGCCAGTCGGCGGAGTTCGTCCCGCTGTAGTCCTCGTTGTCGTAGAGGATGCCTTCGAGACCAACTTCCTTGGCAGCGCGCGAGAGGTTGGCGATGTTGGAGGTAGGAACGCTCCAGTTCCCGTCCCATGGGCCGGGATCTCCGCGGTAGATGATGACGAAGTTGTGCGTCATCGTCGTGAATTTCGTTGAAGCCAGTGGCGCCAACTCGGACGCGAGCTGCTCGTAGCTCAGTGGTGTCTGGCTGAAGATCTGCATGCTGGACGGGATGGCGATGACGACGCCGTCGAAGCCCAGCTGCTCCATGCTCGCCACGTTGTCGTGCACGTATTGAGGTCGGGGGATGTCCCAACCGTGCTTGATCAAGTAGGGGCCGGCTGTCGCAGCTCTGGCCGATGTGCGCTGCATAGCCGCGCTGAGGAGCGAGGCAAGCAGCGCCAACAGGGCCAGGCAGAGGGCTAAACGGCCGGGGCGTCCGACTGCTCGACGCGTCAATCCAAGGCTTGTACTCATGGGCAACTCCGCCAGACCTCTCCGCGGGCCTTCTTGGCCCGTCTCCGCCGGGTGACGCGCGGTTGCGCAGACCGAGCCGCACGTTTGTCCACCATGAAGTGCGTTAGCGTTCTACGGAACCGCCATACAGCTGTCCGCTAATCGACTCGGTCTTGTAACACAATAGCCCCGTACTGCCGGCGCGCCAGTCCGAAGCATGAGAAATGTTGCGATGCGGGGGCGCCCGATGACATGCCGCGCGCGACAGCGCCACGAACACCGCTCGGGCTGATTGGGCGTCCAGGGCAGGCTCTTCGAGCCGACATCGCTGGTCAGAGAGGTCAGACGCGTACGCCGTCAGTCGCCGCGCTGGGCGTTCGGCGAACTGTCCGCGCCGGTCGGCCCGCAACCAAAGCGTCACGGGGGAAAAGCCATGCGGCGAACAGCAAGGCCAGACCTGTGCCGGTGGCCAGACCCCCCAATACGTCCGTCGGGTAGTGGAGTCTGGCGTCCAGCAGGAACAACACCCCCGCCGAGATGGGCACGAGCGACAAGGCTGCGACCAACACCGCACGGCGGATGCCGCCGCGGCGATAGGCCAGGAGTACCAGCACTGTCGCCACTGCGGAGGTCACCGATGTATGTCCCGACGGATAGGCCAGTGCCGTGCCCAAGTGCCGGTCGAAGGCGTGCTTGAGGGCCCAATCGCTCATGGCGAGGGCGACAATCGGGCTGAGCAGGCAGAGCAGCGCCAGCCGGTTCTCCCTGCGCCAGTGGTGCGCCAGCGCCAAGCCGATGCCGACGGCCAATCCGGTGCTTGCGCTCCCCATCGGGCTCACATCGCCTATGAGCGAGCCGCCGCCCAGCAAGGAGCCGTGGAACTTGCCGAACAGTCGCGAGCTGTTGAGATGGTCCCATCCCCAGCTGTCGAGACTCGTGGGATCGGTCTTTCCCCGCAGGCTGACGCCGAGCGCAATCATGAGAGCCAAACAGGCCACACCCACGGCGACAAGACACGATCTGGGCGTCGCGAGGCCGCGGACCATGGACGTGACGCTAGCTGGGCGGTGATCGCAGTCCGTCGCTGTGGGAGGACATCTCACCTGGCGTTAACCCTCCGACTCACGGCGGGTGATCGACCCTTTACGGAGCGTCGCGGACTCGGACGGATCAGGATCAGACGTGTGAGCGGGGTGCTCAGGCTGCGCCTGCCGGGGCAGCCCGCTATCCGACTGCCGCTTGCTTGGCAGCCTTGGTGGCGTCAATCCAGACTTGTGGGACCCGGTTGACCGGCCAGCCCGACCCCCACCAGTCGTACGACTCGGTATAGGCCCAGACATAACGGTCTGTGCGACGCAGGGCATTGGCGAGGGTCTCGCGCCAGGCAGCCGCATCCATCCCGACGCCGTTGCTGGGCCGGTCGAACACGCCGAACCCGACGCTCACGTCGCTGGCGTAGCTGTCCCGCATCGCCGCTGGCACGATGGACCCATAGGACGCCATCTCGGTCTTGGCCCAGCGATAGGCCTGATCGAACTGTGTAGCGCTGCGCAGGCTGTACACCTCTCCCCCGTCAACGACCTTGGCCGCCGTGCCCCGGGTGGCGTCGATCATGCCGAGCACCCACGGACCGAGGAGCTGGTTCGCCCAAGAGACGTCGTTGTATGGAATCGGCTGAAAGGCTGCACCTTCGTAGTTGGCGGCAGTACCCGGATCGCTGACCCAGGGCCCGTAGAAGGCGAGCAAGGTCGTCTCGGGCCAGGCCGAGATCATCGCTTCCATGGCCTGTTTGCCCCGGTCATGAGCCTGTCCTTGCGCCTGCTCGAGTGCCTGACCAGGAGTGGCCTCCGGCCATTTCCAGCCGGGACCGCCCGTGTAGTACTCGTTGTCGTACACAATTCCCTCGAGGCCGGCCTCACGTGCGGCTCGTGCCAGATTCCGGAAGTTCTGAAGGGCGATCGTGTTGTCGTCGTAGAGCTGGTTCGAGCCCGCATAGATGATCACGAAGTTGTGGGTCATCGTCGTGAAACGAGTCTGTGCCAACGGACTGAGCGCTGTCCGAATTTCCTCGTAGCTGACCGGCGTCTGGCTGTAGATCGACTGGCTGAGCGGGCCGAGTGTCGTCACTACGCCGTCGAATCCGAGTTGCTCCATCTCGCGCACGTGGCTCTGGATCCATGCAGGGTACGGAAGGTCCCACCCGTGCTTGATGAGGAGAGGACGCTGCGCCTGGCTCACGGATTGCCCGGGAATGGGGAGGCCCGAGAAGTAGCCGGCCAGATCGGCAACCAGATGGGCCGCACCCGAGGAGAACAGACATATCCGACCGCCCACACCCAGCTTGGCGATCACCAAGTTCGGATTGGTCGACCCCGGTTCCAGATTC
>JAXDQG010000280.1:0-7229 GCA_034667945.1 Acidimicrobiia bacterium
GGCGTTGAACCGTTCCACCAGCTCGCCCGCCACGACCTCGAACGAGCGTTCGGCCGTCACGCCGGAGCGCAGCTGGCGCAGGGTCTCACGGAGCTCGTCGATGGCGGTCTGCACGTCGGCATAGAGACGGTCGAGCTCGGCCGAGCCGTCCGGTGTGGTGGAGATGATGCGCTCGAGCTCGAAGCTGATGTACGAGAGCCACTGACCGAGGCGGTCGTGCAGGTCGCGGGCAATGCGGGAGCGCTCCTCCTCGGCCCCGAGCGTCCGCAGCCGCCGGAACGAGCGGGCGTTGTCGACGGTGAGCGCCAACACGTCGCCGAGCCCCTCCATGATGCGCAGATCGCGCGGGGTGTAGCGCCCGCGGTCCCGGTGCTCGACGCCGAGCACGCCCACGATGCGTCCCCGGGCTCGGACCGAGGTGTAGAGGCCGCTGCGGGTACGGCTCCCGACGCCCAAGCGGTCGTGGCTGGGAGCAGGTCCGCCGAGGATGACGATGCCGTCGACCGCCGTGTCGTGGGCGTCGACCTCATCGATCTCGTCAATCTCATCGATGTCGTCGAGCTCCTCGGTCTCCTCGGTTTCCTCGATCTCGTCGAGCTCCTCCGCGGTCGATGCTGCAGGGTTGCGCTCGTGCTTCGACGAAGGTGGGTCGCCCATCGGGCCGAGATCGGTGATGAGGATCGGGTCAGTCGACTCGACGGCGCGCCGTAGCGGCACCGGCAGCTCGTGGGTGGCAGAGGAGGGTCGCAGGGCGCACCCCACGGCGATCTGCGGCGTCCATTCGTCCGAGAGATCGTCGAGGACCATCAGAGCGACCACATCGGCGTCGAAGGCCCGCTGGATCTGCTGGCGCGCATGCCCCATGGCCTCGCGCAGGTCGAGGGACATGGGCAGCGTTCGGGCGAGCTGGTTCAGGATGTGCAGCAGGTCGTTCGTCTCCGACAGCAGATCGAGCCGGCCAGCGAGGTTGGCCCGTCGGCCCTCCGCGTCGAGCAACCGGTCTCGAAGGAGCCCAGCGAGAACCACTGTGAGCAAGAAGAGCAGCGCAAGCGCCAATGTCTGGGGCGCGCCCGCGAACAACGACCGTCCGGTGAAGGGGCGCGACAAGCCTATCGACAGCCATCCGACGGCAAGGCAGGCCAGACCGGCCCGCACCCCCCATCCGAAGGCCGCCACCGCGGCCACCGCGAGCACGGAGTAGATGAACGGACTGTCGAAACCGCCCGAGAGCCCGACCGCGGCGCCGACCAACACTGCGTCGGTGTAAGAGAGCACGTGGTCGAGGGGTCGGGCAGCGCCCAGCCGGATGGGCCGAAGGGTGCGCCACGTCGTCAGGAACAGCACGATGATCAGCGACTTGACTACGTCGCGGTCGCCGGTGGAAGCCCGGAATGCCGCGAACACCATCCCGAACATGGCGGCGCCCCAGCGCGTGGCCACGATGACCGGTGAGACGGTGGCCTGGACCGCAGGCGGGACCGGCAGCGAGCGCGTCGAATCGTCGGTGCCGCCGTACGGAAGGGTCCGTAGGGCGACTGCTGCGTCGCTCAGGTTGATCGTCGCGGTCCGGTCGAGATCAGTCACAAACAGTGGCGACCTGTCAATGGCGCCATAAGAACGCCTTCCGTCCAGTAGTGAGCACTCACCGTAGTCCATTGCGGTTGTTTTCGCTCGGCCGCCGAGTGGTGGCGATCGGGGCTTCTCCGTCCGGATAGGTCCTAGCCGAGCAAGCTCTACGTCGGTGGCCGCCCCAGTCTCTCGTCATCCAGGACGTTTGGTCTACGCCGTAGAGGGCAATGCCGATTTTTTTCATGACAGCGGAGGCCGGGATTGCTTCTGTCGGCGCATCTCGGTCACCCATCGGAGTGTGAGAAGCGCCGCCGTTGCCCACACGTGCTTGGAGTCGCGCTGTGGCGTCTTCGGTGCAAGCCGGGCTCGCAGACGCCGCGATTTGTTCTCGAAGATGCGTTGGCCGGGACAACCGTCGCGGCCGTAGGGTGACTCGCCGTGCCGACTCGGACCAGTGTGACGCCGGCATAGAGGCCTGGGCGGGTGACTCGGCCAGAGACCGCGGTCATCATGGCCGTCGATCCCTCGTCGAATCCGATCAGCTCGAGTGGCTGAGACACCTCACTCGCTGTCGGCCCGGGCCGGGTAGGTCTCGTCGAGCGCCGTGACCACCTGCTCGACATCCATCCGGGCGTTGGCGATGCGACTCCGGCAGAGCTCGATCAGCTCGGCGGCTCGACGCACCCGTGCCGCCAGCTGGTCGACGTCGATCGCCGGGTCCTCGAGCTCGGCAAGGATCCGGTCGAGCTCGGCGACCGCCCGGGCGTAACCGACCGGCTCTTTGTCGACCGGCTCTTTGTCGACCGGCTCATTGTCGACCGGTTCAGTGTCGACCGGTTCAGTCACGGTCGGTCACGGTACTGCGCAGCCGACCGCCGGCCAGGGTCGTCACCAGGGCATCACCGTTGGTCATCGCGGCTGGATCGGTCACCACCCGGCCGTGTTCGTCCCGGGTGATCGACCAACCACGGGCCAGGGCCCGGGCGGGATCGAGTGCCGCGCAGAGGGCGACACGGCCGGCCAGGGCGGCGTCGGCATGGCGCAACACCAGCGCCGCCTCACGAGCGGTCCGCCGAGCGGCGGCCCGGAGATGGGCCTCGGCGAGTCGCAACCCGGCCTCGACGTCGCGCCCCAGCCGACGGGCGGTGGCGTCGATGTCGGATTCCGCTTTCGCCACCAAGCCCATCGCGAGCGCCTCGATGGCCGCCCACCGGTCCTCGGCGGCCGCCAGATACGAGCTCACCCGCTCGACCAGGGCGGCGGCGCACGCCGTCGGCGTCTTGAAGGCCGTATGAGCGACCTCGTCCGCCAGCGAGCTGTCGATCTCGTGCCCGATGCCGGTCCACACCGGGACGTCCAGGCGGGCGATGGTGCGCACGATGTTCTCGCTGTCGAACACGGCGAGGTCGGTCCGGGCTCCGCCGCCCCGCACCAGCGCCACGACATCAACCCCGTGGTAGGCCGCGCTGCGCAGGGCGGTGGCAACGGACGCGGCAGCTCCCTGCCCCTGGACCCGGGCGTCAAAGAGCGCGACCTGGAAGGCAAACCCGGAACGATTGAGCTCGTCGAGGAAGTCGTGGGCAGCTGCACTGCCGGACGAGGTGACCAAGGCCACACGAAGCGGAGCGGGGGAGAGCCCCAGCGCGCCGTTGCGACCCAACAACCCCTCGGCGGCCAACCTCCGCAGCAGTCGATCTCGATCGGCTGCCATCTTGCCGAGCGTGTAGGCCGGATCGATGAGGTTCATCACCAGCTTGAGCTGGCCCGTCGGCGGATGGAACTCCAGCGTGCCCCGCAGCCGCACCTCGACGCCATCGGTCATCCGCACCGCGCCGCCGGCCTTGCGGAGGATGGCGTTCACGGTGAAGCGGTGCTTGGCGAACAGCGCCACGGCGATCTTGGCCGGCATGGCCCGGCCCAGCTCACCCGGGTCGACCAGATCGAAGTACACGTGCCCCGATGCAGGCCGCTTCAGATCGTGAATCTCGCCCCGCACCCAGACGTCGCCGGGCAGTGTGACCTGCATGGCCAGCTGAATGGCCTGGCACAGCTCGCCAACCGTCAGCGTGCGCGGATCAGCCAACCGCGGTGACCTCTTCGGCATCGTCGTCGGAGATCTCGGGGCGAATCTCCGCCTCGGCGATGTCCGACGCCCCGATCTCCTCCACCCGCTCGACCTCGGTCCGCACCAGCGTGTGGTACAGCTCGGCATACAGCCCGCCGGCCGCCAGCAACTCCTGGTGGCGGCCGTGCTCGACGATGCGTCCCTCGTCCATGACCAGGATCTGATCGGCGTCGACGATCGTGGAGAGGCGATGGGCGATGACCACCGCCGTCCGGCCGTGCAGGGCGGTGTCCAAGGCCCGCTGGATGGCAGCCTCGTTCTCGGAGTCGAGGTGGCTGGTGGCCTCGTCGAGGATCACGATGGCCGGGTCCTTCAGCAGCATGCGGGCGATGGCCAGACGCTGCTTCTCACCGCCGGAGAGCCGGTACCCGCGGTCGCCCACCACGGTGTCGTAGCCCTCTGGGAGGTTGGCGATCACCTCGTGGATCTGCGCCATCCGGCTGACCCGGGCGAGCTCGTCGTCACTGGCGTCCGGCCGGGCGTAACGCAGGTTCGCAGCCACCGTGTCATGGAACAGGTGCGGGTCCTGGGAGACCACACCGATGCTTTCCCGCAGCGAATCCAGGGTGAGGTCGCGGACGTCGACCCCGTCCACCCGCAGCGAGCCGGAGTTCACGTCGTAGAGCCGGGGAATGAGGCCGGCCAGGGTCGTCTTGCCGGCGCCCGACGGACCCACCAGGGCGACCAGCTGACCCGGCTCGATGCGAGCGGTGACATCGTGCAGCACCGGCGCGGTCTCCTTGGAGAGCACCATGCCATCGGTGAGCGAGGCCAACGTCGTCTGAGCGGCGGCCGGATACGTGAAGCTCACGTGGTCGAGCTCGATGGTGCCGGCCGGCCGGTCGAGCCGGCTTGCGCCTGGTTTGTCGACGATGGGGTTGGGTGCGTCCAGCACCTCGAAGACCCGCTCGAAGGAGACGAAGGCGGTCAGCACGTCGACCCGGAGGTTGGTGAGTGCGATCAGCGGCTCGTAGACGCGATTGACCAGCAACCCCATGGCCACCAGGTCGCCGAGTGCGAAGCTTCCGCCGATGACGAACTGACTGCCCGCCCAGTAGACGGCGGCCACGCCAATGGCGCCCGTGATCTCGAGTCCCAGCCAGAACGTACGGCTGACCAAGGCACTGCGGATCCCGATGTCGCGAACACGGCCGGCGCGCTCGGCGAACGACTGTCGCTCGTCGTCATGACGGCCGAACAACGTGACCAACTGCGCCCCGGCCACCCCGAACCGCTCGGTCATCTGTGTGCTCATGGCTGCGTTGTGCTGCATCCCTTCGCGTGTGATGGCCCGCAGCGTGCGGCCGACCCGCTTCGATCCGAGCAGGAAGAGGGGCAACACCGCGAGCGCCAGGAGCGACAGCCGCCAATCGAGCAGCAACATGGCCGCCAGGGTCGTGACCACGGAGACGACGTTGTCGACCGCCGTGCCCAGCGTGCCGGTGACCGCCCGCTGCGCCCCCACCACGTCGGAGTTGAGCCGGGAGGTCAGGCTGCCGGTCTGCGAGTTGGTGAAGAACGAGATCGGCATCCGCTGGACGTGTTCGTACAGGGCGGTGCGCAAGTCGAAGATGAGCCCTTCGCCGATGCGTGACGACCAGTAGCGGCCGATCAGGGAGAGCACCCCGCCCAGCGCGGTGGCTGCCACCAGCAGGCCGGCCAGCACATTGACCTGGCCGCGATTGCTGTGCGGTATGGCGTCGTTGAGGAGGAGACGAATGACGAGCGGATTGGCCAGGCCGACAAGCGAGCCGAGCACCACCGTGGCCAGGAAGCCGGTGATCAACAGGCGATAGCCGCTCACGTGTCCCCAGACGCGGCGCAACAGGCCGCGCTGCAGCTTGCGTCCTTTGACCTTGTCGGGGTCGTTGTAGCCGTACCAGTGGTACATGTGCGCCTCAACGGTCGGGCCCTGTCCGGCTATTCCGCCGGGGGGAGATGGTGCACCTGGGGAGATGGTGCACCTGGGGAGATGGTCCATCTGGGGAGATGGTCTGCCGGGGGAGATGGTCGGCTGCAGGCCGGATGGGTGGGGGCGCCGACGCCGCCCGGCATCAGCGCGTGCTCAGAAGTTGTCGGGCACTTTGGCGATCACCGCTTCGGGCCGCTGTCCACCGAAGACCCAGCCGGCGATGGTCTCCGCCACCCACGCAGGCGTGTTCATGGCCCCGCTGCGGTGCCGATCCCGGAACCATTCGACGTCGGGTTGGACCTCGGCGGACTGCGATCGGATGAGCTCCTGCATGCCCGTCTCGATCAGCCCCGGATAGACCGAGAGGACCACTGGCAGTCGATCCGGTTCCTCGACCGCCAGGGCCTCACTCAGCCGGTCCACGGCCGCTTTGGCCGCGCAGTAGGCGCTCCAGCCGGCTCGACCGTTGACCGCCGCGCCCGAGCTGATGTTCACCAGCGCACCGGATGCATCCACCTGCTCGAGCTCCCGCAGGTAGGCGCGGGTGCCGTTGAGCACGCCGACCACGTTGATGTTCAGATGGTCGAGGAGCGCTCCCGGGGTCAGATCACGCTGCGGGACGATCGGGTCCAGCACGCCGGCGTTGTTGATCCACAAGTCCGGCGGCCCGAGCCGGCTCGTGACGGTCTCGGCAAACGCTTCGACCGCAGCATCGTCGGTCATGTCGACCTCGACCGACACCGCTCGCGCATCGCCCTGGGTGCCCGTCGGGAAGTCGGGCTTGGTGCGGGCGCAGAGCCCGACGCGGGCGCCGCGGGCGGCGAACCAGTCCGCCAAGCCGGCACCCAGACCGCGACTGGCGCCGGTCACCACGATCACCCGTTGGGAAAGATCCACTTCGGCCACGCCCGCCAGTGTGTCCCACACAGAGCAGCCCGAACCAGGCCACCGCTGCAAGACCGCCACGAGCGTCGACCCTGACACGAAACCTGGTTGCCCTGCGCCGGACGTGGGCGCTCAGTCGTTGCTGATGCGGGTCACCTCGGGGCGGCGCCACACCCATAGCACGAGGCACAGCGCGCCGGTGGTGGACGACGCAGCCAGCGCCTGACGGGTGCCGATCTGCTCGGCCACCTCTCCCAGTAGGAGCATGCCGATCGGCAGGACGCCGATGGCCATGCTCAGCAAGCCGAGCGCACGTCCTCGCACGTGGGCGGGGACCACCGTCATCACCAGAACGCCCTGCAACGCTCCGAAGAACCCACCGGCCACGGCTGCACCGAACAGGCAGAGCACCGCCAGGAGGTAGGTGTTCGATGCCGCGAACGGCAGCAGCAGGAGCAGCGCGAAGAGCGAGCCGGCCGTGTACACAAGCCCACGACGACGCGGCCGGAACCGCGCGGTCACCAGCGAGGCGATCATCATGCCGAAGCCGGTCATCGAGGCGAGCAGACCGATCAGCACCGGCCTCACGCCCAGATCGCTCCCGATCACCTGGACCAACGGCGTATAGGTGAAATAGAAGAAGTTCACGCACGACGTGACGCCCAGGATGCTGACCAGGGCTTTGTGCGTGCCGAGCAGGCCGAATCCCTCCCGGAACGCGCCGCGCGCCGATCCGGC
>JAXDQG010000281.1:0-3259 GCA_034667945.1 Acidimicrobiia bacterium
TCGGCGGCGCGGTTGATACGGAAGCCGGAGGAAAGCTTCTCCAGCGACTTGCTCATCTGGCCGTCGGTGACGGACAGGTTGCGGTAAGCGTTGAGCGCCGCGATGTTGTTGTTGACGCGCAGACCCACGATGTTCCTCCTTGGAAGGGTTCCTTCTCCCCGGCTGCATCCGTGTGGCCGGGGCCTTGCTGCAGGTGGTAACGGCGAGACTGCTGTGAAGGTTGAGCTGAAAGTCCTGATTCTTTTGGGGCTCGTAGGACGAGATGCGTGAACCACGGTCACGACCGGCCTCGCAGCTGCCGATGAATGTGGGATCAGCCGACCCCGACAGGGCCGGACAATCCCGACAGGGCCGGACAATGTGGTCAGCGGGCAGTCGGCGGCGTGCGTTCAGCGGCCCACCGGGGTGAGGCCGACGACGTCTGCGCTCACCTGCCAGAGCCGCGCCGCCGTGGACTCGTCGTGGCTGCGCTCGAACGATCGTCTGCGCCTGCTGTGTCGGCGAAGAAGCAGCCCGTCACGTGGTCGAGTTCGGGTGCGGACGTGACGTGGATCGACGTGGCAGCACCCTGCGCCAGCGCCTTCATGAACGGCCGCATGAGCGAGACGAACAGCCGCTGGGCACGGCCGAGGTCCTCCGCTCCGAAGCACGTGCTCACCACGCCGCGGTCTAGCGCATCGGCGGTGACCGAGGTGCCCTGCAGCCTCCTGGCCAGCTCGTAGCTGAACAGCACGTTGGCGAGCTTGGACTGGTTGTACGCCCGTGCGCCGGCCCATGGACTGCGCGTTGGAGGCGACCGTGACCGCGCGGGCGGGAGCACCCCGCTTCAGCAGGTCTGTCAGTAGGAACGGCGCGAGATGGTTGAGGGCAAAGGTGCGCTCGAGGCCGTCAGCGGTCGTCGGCCAGTCGCTGCACCTCCGCCTGTGCGGAAAGGTCCGCGACGAACACGTCGACCGGGCCGCCGCCGGCCGCGCCGATCGCGGGCGGCGTCCTCGTACGCGGCCGGTGATCGCGACGTGCGCCCCCATCGCAGCCAGACCCAGGGCGGTCGCCCGGCCGATGCCTCCAGAGCCACCGGTGACCAGCACTGTCCTGCCGGCCACCGGCCTGCTCCACGTTCGTCGCGCTCCGTCGTCCGTAGCGACTGGTCCGCTCCGGGCAGAGGTCCTGCCCGTCCTGGCGCGGCTAGGTGGTCACCACGCCGAGGCGGCCGGAGCCGGCGGAGCTGCTGTCGGCACCCCGGGGGAAGACGGCGGCGTGGGCCCAGGGGGCACCGAGGCGGGATCGGTGCCGCCCATGTCCAGCCGGAAGGGCGGGTAGCGGTCGGTCATCAGAGCCACGTACGGCCCCACCCGGAGCGCCCACCGATCCATGCCCATCACGAAGTCGTAGATCGGTTTCGGGTAGCGACCGGTGAACAGCAGCACGATCGCGGCGATCAGGACCAGCAGGCCGACCAGGCTCCAGCCGGCGCTCGAGCCGTTGTCCCAGCTGTCGTTCGTGTCGCCGCCGCGAGTGCCCAGCCACAGCCCTCCGCCGACGAAGAGAGCAAGGACGAGGAAGTGCGGAATCGCCAGCAGCCACTTCACGAAGATCAGACCCCGGGACAGCCGTTCCGGGTAGGCCACGGCCAGGTGCGCCGGGTAGTCGGGTACGTCGTCCAGGGTGAACGGCGGATAGCGGTCGGTGCCGAGGGCGCCGTAGCCGTAGTAGTGCACCCGCCAGGACCAGCGCATGACCCCGACGTTGAAGTCGAACAGCGACCGTGGATAGCGCCCCGTGAACAGGATCGCGAAGAACGCGATCACCGTGACGACGACGAACGCCAGCCACAGGAACAAGAGCACGACGTAGTGCGGGATCAGCAGCAGCCACTTGACCAGCCACAGCCAACGGGAGAGCGACGGGTCCAGCGACGCGTCGACGCGGACGGGATACGGGGTTCGGTTGTCGGTCACTTCGGGCTCCTCGCGGTGCCGGGAGTTGGGGCCGGCGGCCCTCTCAGGTTGTCGAGCTTCGTGGTGGGCATCGAGACCTTCCGCTTTCGTCGTTGGCCTGGTGGTCAGGGAGTGGGGGGAGGCCCGCGACCGTCCCGCCGAACAGCGCGGCGAGCGGGAAGGCGATGAAGCCTGCGGTCCAGATCAGCCAGGTACGCAGAGGCGACCCTGGGATCGATCCGAGTTGCGTCATGCCCTCAGCTCCTCAGGTTCGCGCGGGCCTGCCGCTGGGCAGGGACGGGCGCAACCGCGGCGGCGACGGCGTCCCCGTGCGAGACCACCGCGGGCCGGCGGCGCAGGAGAAGGACGACGCCCAGGACGGCGACCCAGAGTCCCCAGCCGCTGCTGCCGAGAAGACCGGCCAGGTCCCACACCGGGAAGCCTGGGACGGCGGTGGCGAGGACGTCGCCCTGATTGAGCAGATAGACAGCGCTCACCGCGAGCCCGGAGACACCGAGCCAGCGCGGCAGGATCCGGGTACGCAGGATGATCACGCTCAGGGTGACCGACCAGCCGATGGCGAGCAGTTGACCGAGGTGCTCACCCAGCAGTGCGCCGCCGAACTGGTGCTGAGCGGTCCAGGCAGCGTCGACTGCAGCCTTGGTCGTGGTGTCACCGCCGACGTACGAGGACGCCAACGGCGGGACCACGAAGACCCAGCGCAGGAATCCGATGACCGACAGCACCACGGAAGTCGCGCCCAGGTACGTGGCAGCCCGCAGCGCCGGATCGTCCCGTCGTCCCAGGACAGCGGGGAGAAGCAGGATCGGAACGGCCAGGACGGCGTACGTCCAGGCCGTGGCGAACCACGTCCACACCAGGCTCGTCCCGCCTGCCATGAAGCTGGGCAGGACGACATCTGCCGGCTCCCGCAGGATGTCGGGCCAGTCGAAGGTCGAGGACAGAACCGTTGCCGCGACGGCGAACGCGACGGCGCCCCCCACGAACAGCCCCGCGGTCGTCCGGCGGAGGCCCTGGCTCATGTCTGCGGCGGTCACGGTGCCTCCGACCTTGTACGCCGTCCATGATTTGTACGGCGTACAGAGACCCTCTACCCTGGGCGGCATGACGTCAAGGGAGACGGTCGCGCCGATGCCGGACGCGAAGGTGCGGAGGCGTCCCGGGCCGCGGCGCACACTCACCGAGGACGAGATCCTCGACGCCGCACTGGGGCTGCTCGACGACGGCGGCGCGAATGCGGCCTCCGTGCGGGGCATCGCCGCACGCGTAGGAGTGGCGCCCAACGCCGTCTACACGTACTT
>JAXDQG010000282.1:0-5338 GCA_034667945.1 Acidimicrobiia bacterium
AACGAGATTGAAGTGACCGCTTTCTCTCTGGACATACGGCCGCAGGACGGCGCCGACGAGGTGCTTCGCGGCGCAGAAGCCCTGGCCAAGATCGGGGTGTCCACCATCATCACCGGACCCGTCGGCAACGACCCGGGCAGCTGGCTGGAGTCGACCCTCGGTCCTGCCATGGACCGGCTCACTGCCATCCAGCCCGCGCCGTTGTAGATCTCTCTCGGAGGGACTTGGCGCGGCCCGGCCAGCCCCTCCCCGGCGAGCCACAAAGCGACGTAGGCTCTTGCCCATGGGGGACATCCAGATCCTGGTACCCGTAGCGCCGTCCCGCATCGATGAGCGGCCGCTTGCACCCCGTCCAACCACGCTGAGCGCGCTACGCATCGGCGTGCTCGACAACGGCAAGGCCAACGCCGGGCTGCTCCTCGACACGGTCACCGAGGCCTTGGCCGACAAGGTGCCCGACCTCCGCTTGGAGCGGGAACACAAAGGCGCCTCCGAGGGCGCGCCCACCGCGGTCATGGGCCGCCTGCACCGCTGCGACGCCGCCCTCCTCGCCATCGCCGATTGAGGATCCTGCACGTCGTGGTGTATCCACGACGCTGTCACCCTCGAGCTGGCCGGCATTCCCACTGCGGTGCTGTGCAGTGACGAGTTCGGGCCGCTCGGCCGGGCCGAAGCGCAGGTCCTCGGCCTGGGCGGTCTTCCACTCATCCCGCTCCCGCACCCACTGGCCGGCAACGCGGCCGACCTGGTCAGAGCAAAGGGCCTGGCCGTGGCGGACGAGGTGCTCCACGCCCTGACCACGCCGGCCGACCAGCTGGCCGACGAGCATCGGGGCCGCTTCGTGCGCCTCACCCAACGGCGGTTGGCCGGTGGCGCCGTCTGCACGGATGAGTCGTGCGCCATCGACCTGGCCCTCGGCTAAAGCGCCCCACATGACCGATCTCATCTCGGTACCGGACACCCAGGAGGCCTTCGACGATTACGCCGAAGAGCAGGGGTGGAGCGACGGCCTGCCGCTCGTCCCGCCGACGACGGACCGGGTGGACCGCATGCTGGCCTGGACCGACCGCTCACCCGCGGGCGAGCTGGGTCTCATGCCACCCCGCCACGGAATCGCCACCGTGGAGGTCGTCGCCATCAACGCCGTCATGGCCGGCTGCCGACCGGAGTACTTCCCCGTGGTCCTAGCCGCCGTGGAGGCGGTCCTCGAACCCGCATTCAACCTGTTCGCGGTCCAGTCGACCACCCACCCTTGCTCGCCCCTCCTCATCGTCAACGGCCCTATCGCCGCCGAGCTCGGCATCAACGCCCGCTACGGCGCCTTCGGTCCGGGCCACCGGGCGAACGCCACCATCGGCCGGGCCATGCGCCTCACGCTGCTCAATGTGGGTGGCGGCACTCCGGGCGTGCTTGACCGGTCCACCCAGGGACAACCCTCCAAGTACGCCTTCTGCGTTGCCGAGAACGAGGCCGAATCGCCGTGGGAGCCGCTCCACGTGGAGCGCGGGTTCGACGCGGCCACCTCGACGGTGACGGTGGTCGGCGCCGAGAACCCGCACAACATCAACGACCACATCTCCGGGCATGCCGAGGGCATCCTCGCCACGCTGGCCGGGTCGATGAACGACATGGGCTCCAACAACGCGTATCTCTACGGCGATCCGGTCTTGGCGCTCGGCCCGGAGCACGCGGCCATCCTGGCAGCGGACGGGCACGACAAGGACAGCATCAAGCAGTACGTGTTCGAGCACGCCCGTATCCCCCGTGCGCTGTGGGAGCGCGGCGGCATGGTGACCATGCGACGCGACCGCTTCCCCGACGATCCAGCAGTGCCGATCATCTCCCGGCCGGACGATCTGATCGTCATCGTCGTGGGTGGCTTCGGACGCCACTCCTCATGGCTCCCCACCTTCGGCGAGAGCACCCGCTCGGTGACCAGGGCGATCACCACTGCCGACGGCGTAGCAGCCCGCTCCGTTCAGGACTTTCGCTCCGCTTGAGCCGGGAACGCGGCAGACTCGGCGCCGCGTAAGGCACAAGGGGGAACAGGATATGGGCGCCGAAGAGAACAAGAAGCTCGTCCGCGAGGCGTTTTCGGCCTGGGAACGAGGCGACAGCCGGCCGTTCTTCAGCCTGCTCGATCCCGAGGTGAACTGGACCGTGATCGGGACAACGCCCATCTCAGGCGCCTACAGCAGCAAGAAGGCCTTCCTGACTGCCGCCGCCGGCAAGCTGACCGACAAACTCGACGGCCCGATCATGGCCAAGGTGCGCAACGTCCTGGCCGACGGCGACCACGTCATCCTGCAATGGGAGGGCACGACCCAGGGAACCAACGGCACGCCCTACCGGCAGACCTACTGCTGGGTGATGCGCATCGAGGATGGAAAGGTCAAGGAGGCCACCGCCTACCTGGATACCGCTCTTATCGAGGCCGTGCTGGCCTGAGCGGGGATGGCCGGGCGGCCGGGGCCCTGCCGACCTCAGCTTGCAGGCGCCTCGACGTTCTTGAACTGGATCAGCTCGATCACGGTCCCGTCGGGATCGCGCATGCACACCCAGCCGTCGGTGGTGCCGTTCTGGTTGCGCACGATGACCGGCTCGGACAGCAGCTCGCCACCCTGCTGGGGTGCCTGCGCGCACAGGTCGAGCAGGTTGTCGCACAGCAGCGCCAGTCGGGCGAAGCCGACCGTCCACAGGTTCTTCGGCGTCTCGCCCTCGACGCGGGGATGCTTCCACTCGATCAAGTCGATGCGCAGCGAGCGGGTGTCGTCGCCGGCCTGCAACAGCGCTGCCCGACCCACCGGCCGGTCCGGCATGGCCAGTCCCTGCTGGATGGCCCGGCTGCCGCCTTCGCCCAGGTCACGGACCACCTGGAAGCCCAGCCACCGGTAGAAGGCCAGCGACCGCTCGAAGTCGGTGCAGTTGATGTTGATGTGGAACGGTCGTGTGACGGCCATGGCGCCCCCTGCGTGAACTGACAACGCACGTTAGCTACCCGGCACCAGCCGATGAGCCAGCGCCACGGGTCAGGCTCCACCTGGGGCAGGATGAGGCCCGGCAGCACGAAGGGCAGGCAGGATGACGACGACGAAGGTCGCGCTCGTAACCGGTGGCGGCTCAGGCATCGGACGAGCCTCCGCGATGGCGCTGGCATCGAAAGGGTGGGGGGTGGTCGTTGCCGGGCGACGGAAAGAGCCGCTCGAAGAGGTCACGGCCGAGATCAGCGCGGGTCATGGCCCGGACGGCCCGACCGCCCTTGCGGTGCCCACCGACGTGCGCGATCCCGACTCGGTGCAGGCGCTCTTCGACGTCATTGCCAATCGCTTCGGGCGCCTCGACCTGCTCTTCAACAACGCCGGTGGCGGCGCACCGGCCATACCCCTCGAAGAGCTCAGCTACGAGCTCTGGCAGAAAGTGGTCGGCGTCAATCTCACTGGTGCCTTCCTCTGCGCCCAAGGGGCGATCCGGCTGATGAAGATGCAGGTGCCTCGTGGCGGGCGCATCATCAACAACGGTTCCATCTCGGCGCACACCCCTCGCCCCCACTCGGCCCCCTACACGGCGACGAAGCACGCCATCACCGGGCTCACCAAGTCGATAGCGCTCGACGGCCGGCCGTTCGACATCACTTGCGGCCAGATCGACGTGGGAAACGCCTCGACGCCGATGACCAGCCGAATGGAGAAGGGCGTGCCGCAGCCCGATGGGTCGGTGCGTCCCGAGCCCACCATGGACGTCTCGCATGTCGCCAATGCGGTGGTCTACATGGCCGAATTACCGCTGGATGCCAACGTGCTCTTCATGACGGTCATGGCCACCGGCATGCCCTTCGTGGGTCGCGGATAGATCAGATCAGACGGGGTTCGACCGACCACCATGTCCCGCTATTCGGAGTTCGAGCATCTCACCATAGAGGTCGATGACGGCATCGCGCTGGTGACCATTCCGGTCGCCGGATCATCGGGACGGCGCCAGGCGGCCATCCATCGGGAGGTGGCGCGCGTCTGGACGGCGCTGGGAGACGACCCTGACACGAGGGTTGTCGTGGTCACCGGCACCGATCCGGACTTCTATCGGAGCGCGAATCTCAGTGGATTGAAAGCCATCCCCGGACTGGGAAAGGAAGAGACGTTCACTCTGCTCCAACGGATGTCGCGCGAAGGCGTCGACATCGTCTACCGGCTCATCGAGCTGGAGAAGCCTGTCATTGCCGCCATCAACGGCGGAGCGGCTGGGGGTGGTCTCGCCGTGGCCCTCCTCGCCGACATCTCCATCGCGGCCTACGACGCCGAGCTGGTCGACCCTCATACCGCCATGGGCCTAGCGGCGGGTGACCACGCAGCCATGATCTGGCCGCTGCTGTGCGGGATGGCGAAGGCCAAGCTGTACCTGCTCACCGCGGATTCCCTCGACGGTCGTGAGGCCGAGCGCATCGGCCTGGTCAGCCGAGCCGAGCCACCTGAGCAGGTGCTCGACACGGCTATGGCCTACGCCCGCCGGCTGTCGCGCATGCCGCAAACGCCCCTGCATTTCACCAAGAAGGCGTTGAATCAGTGGCTGCGGCTCGGTGGTATCACCGCTTTCGATTACTCGCATGTATTGGAGCTGATGAATTTTTTCAGTCCCGAATTACGCGAAGTCGTCGAAGAAGCCGAGGCAGCCCGCAAGTCCGAGTAGCTACAGGGCAGGCATGCATTGAGGCGCCGCCGGCCTTTCGTCTCTTCGCAGCATCTGGTCAACTGCGCAGCGTGAAGCATCGGTGGGCCACAGCCGGAGAACGCACCGAGCCGGACATCGAGTGGGACGTGGCCGGCGGGGCCGCGGAGCCTCCGATGTCGGAGCTGACTCGTCTCCACAAAGGTGGCCTCGGCCCGGAGCTGTCCGGCCGGCCACGCCGGGTCAGGGCCGGCCTCAGCGTGCTGGCTGCTCTCGCCGTGAGCGCAGCCACCCTCACGGTGGTTTTCGCAACAGCCGGCCGGTCTGACACCGCCACGGGTCCCAGCGCTATCACGTCCGTCCCGCCTGTCGACAGCCCGGGCGATCAACCGGCGACGCGGTTCGCATCGCCAGCGCGACCCGGTCCCGGGCAGGTGGCCATCTACCTCGACATGAGCGAGTTGTTGGCCGGCGGCAACGCGGTGTGCCACGAGTTCTCAGGCGAGATCGGCCCCGGCGACCCCGCCACCGTGACCGCCCATTGGCTTACGTCGGACGGCACCTCTTGGCTGTGGGCGCCAGGCGAGCGCCAGAGCCTGTGCTGCGTGGGGGCGGATAGCGTCAAGTGGATCAGCCTGACCACCGACGACCCGGCCGGGCGGCCTTTGGCGGCGGCCCG
>JAXDQG010000283.1:0-3533 GCA_034667945.1 Acidimicrobiia bacterium
CAGCGTGCTCACCCGGCCAGTGCTGGCGTTACGTCACGGACGGGTCGTGGTGGACAACCGCTGAATCGCACTGGAGGTCCGACAGCCCCGTCTGGCGGATGGTGATGCTGATCCGGCCCCGGCGAATGCCGAGCTCCGGTGGGGCGGTCCCGCCGAGGATGCGCACCACCCCGTGGTAGGCGAGGCGGGCCGGGCCGCCGAAAACCAATAGGTCTCCGCTGTGGAGGCGGACGTCGTGCCAGGGTCGGGTCGGCGATCGATCATTGCCGAGCCGGAACAAGCAGTCGTCACCGAGGCTGATGGTCACAACGGGCGCTCGGCATGTCTCGACCCCGTCCTGGTGCAGACCGAGCCGCGCCTCGTGGTCGTACCAGTTGACGATGCTGGCGTCGGGCTCGATGGCTTCGCCGAGCGTTTCCGAGACCGCTCTCCTGGCCAGTGCGGCCAGGTCAGCAGGCAACGGCTTGACGGGTGCCCCATCGCCGTCGTCCACGGTCCGCGAGTAGGCGTACGGATACCAATGCCAGCCCAGGCAGACGGAGCGGATGGACAGCTCCTTGCCGTCCGGCATGTGGGGTTGGCGCAGCCCCGCCGGCGGACGGGCCCAGGCACGACAGCACTCCAGCCAATAGCGTTGCTCGTCGAGCGACAACCAATTGGGTATGTGCGCGGCACCGGCACGCAGGACCGCAGGCTCGCGTGGGAACAGCGTGTCCACCGCAGCAGAGGCTAATGGCGTTTGTCCCAGACGAACGGAAGACCCGGAGCCGAAGCCCCGGGTCTCCTCCGTGCCGGTCTGGCGAGGCGCAATACTTTTCACACCACGCTGATTTTCGTGAAGTGCCTCAATGAATGTATTGGGCTCAGTGGTCCGTGAAATTCGGCGCTCCGAAGTTCCATCGAATCGACATGGCGCGGACCTGACATCGAAGCGATGTACCAGCCGTCGAAATCTTACGCACCGCCGCGCCCGGGTATTCCCTTTGCGTGGCTCGAGCACCACTCTATGAGCTACGACTGCGCTGCGGCTACGTCCCGCCGCCCCGTAGACGACCAGCGCGGCAGGGCTGATGGTCGGCGGCGATGCGGTCCGAGGTCGGCGGCAGTGATCGTGCCGGGGCGGTCGGCGACGGCACCACCACGGTCGTCGGGCGGGGCCGTCACGCAGGCACTCGAGCGCCCCATCGTCGGGTTCAGGAGGCCGAACACCCGCCCGAAATAGCGGAGGCTCGTACCGTCGGCGACAGGGCGAGAGCGCCCAGCCCGACGACCACGCCAACCAGTGCCATGAGATGTCTCGGTGTCATGTTGTTGTCCGCCCGCAGGCTGTTGGAACGGGACGCAGGGACCACGCGCTGTCACCCGACCACACGACATGGCGCTGGCCGCGGGCCACAGGAAAATCGCCCGTAGCAGCCTGGGCCATCGCGGCCAACTCGCGCATGGCAACCGAAGCGGCGCAGTTCATCGCGCTCTTTCGCCGCCTCCCCGCCGGCCTGTAAGAATCGGGTAAAACGGGCAGGGGGCACTCGGGGCAAAGGCGTATCGCGCCCACACCGCCCTTCTCGGACCCTGCCAAACGTCCACGTCCGGCCCCCGGGTACCATCTTCCGAGTGCCCGACAAGCCGACGCCCCCCGTGTTCCCTCCGGCAGATGCGCCGGAGGCACAACCCGGCGACGGGGCCGACGGGCAGGAGGCCACCCCCGCGGCCGACGCCGGCCTGGCAACCGCCCGCAAGCAGCGCCGCGCCAAATCGCGTCAGCGGGCCCTTGTCGAATGGGTCGTTGCCATCACGTTGGCCATCACCGCGGCCTTCGTCATCAAGACGTGGTTTGTGCAGGCCTTCGTCATTCCATCGGGGTCGATGGAACCGACACTCCAGGTAAATGACCGGGTGTTGGTGGCCAAGTTCGCGTACCGCATCTCGGACATCCACCGGGGCGACGTCGTGGTGTTCAAGAACCCGGCGCGCCTCCCGGACGAACCTGCACAGCTCATCAAACGAGTCGTCGGCGTCGGGGGCGACGTCATCCAGACGGTCGACGGCAAGCTCGTCGTCAACGGTGCGTTGGTGTCCGAGCCATACCTCGCGCCCGGGACCATGACTCGTGCGCCCGATGGCCACGACCTGCCCAAGACAACGGTCGCTGCCGGGCACATCTTCGTGATGGGCGACAATCGCGGCAACTCGCGTGACAGTCGCTACATCGGGCCGATCGAGAACAAAACGGTGGTCGGTAAGGCCTTCTTTCGGCTCTGGCCGATCAGGCGGATCGGCCGTCTCTGAGACCGACGACGCCTCCGAATTCGGGTCGCCACCATTCGTTTTTGCGGGCTGGGTCTTAGTCGACAGGCCTAGCCCCTGACGGTGGCATACTCTGCATAGACATCAAGGCAACTGACCGGCCCAAACTGTGGCTGGGAGACAATTTCCGCCTGGTTCGGCTCCATTCACGGCGTCTCCCTTGCCACCACCTAGGGTTGGCCGATCAGAGAACGGGCCGCACCGTTCGACACACGTGCAACTGACGGCCCGGCGCACGGGCAAGATAGGAGGTCGGCAGTGGCCGGTAGCTATGCCATCTTCGTGGACGCTGCGTTCCTGTGGGCGTCGGCTGGCGAGCTGCTGTACGGCACGATCGACCGCACGCGCTTGTCCTGCAACTACGAGTCCCTGGTCGAGGCGCTCATTCGCCGGACCAGCGACAGCACCAGCCGCGATCTGCTGCGGGTGTACTGGTACGACGGTGCCATCAACAAGGTGCCCACGCCCGACCAGAAGCGCGTCGGCCTGCTGCCGAGCGTCAAGCTGCGTCTTGGCCGCATCGTGGGCGGCCATCAGAAGGGCGTCGACTCGCTGATCGTGCTCGACCTGCTGAAGCTGGCCGGGACGGGCATGGTCGAGACCATCTACCTCATCTCCGGCGACGACGATCTCACCGAAGGCGTGCGAGAGGCACAGGCCTGCGGTGTGCGCGTCCTGCTGCTGGGGGCGGCCACACCGGTACCCCGCCAGTCCGAGGCCATGGTGCTCGAGGCCGACGGTGTCGAGCTTTGGGATGCAGACTTCTGGGCCCCTCACTTCAGCCGGGCATCGACGCCAGAGGTGTCGGTCGCCGCCATCGATGGCGATCGGACGGCTCCGGCCGAGGCTGTCCACACCTTCGAACGGGTGGGATTCGCTTTCGCCGCCCGCTGGCTCCGCGAGGCGCCCCCGGGCGATGTGGCCCGCGTGACCAGGTCACGGCCCCGCATCCCCTCTGACATCGACGCTCGCCTGCTGTGGGATACGTCCGCCGGGCGGGACCTCTCCGAGGGCGAGCGGGTCGCCCTGCGCGACGGCTTCTGGCGGGCGTTCGATACCCGTGATGACGTGGTCGCCGGCTACGGCCAGCTCGACGACCAGGACGATGATCTGCGCAATCGCGACGGCGCGGACGACGATTTCGACGACGACGACGACTACGACGATGACGACGACCTCGACGACGACTACGACGACGAGGACGACGACGACGATGACGACGACGA
>JAXDQG010000284.1:0-3068 GCA_034667945.1 Acidimicrobiia bacterium
TTCACGATCCCCAGCCGGGCCGCTTCGGCCATGTCGATGCGGTCCGAGAGGTAGTAGAGCTCCTTGGCCTTGCCGGCTCCCACCAGCTGGGTCAGGAACCAGGAGCCGCCGTAGTCGCCGGAGAAGCCAACCTTGGCGAAGGCCGTGGTGAGGACCGCGCCCTCCACGGCCACGCGCAGGTCGCAGGCCAGCGCCAGCGAGAGGCCGGCACCGGCGGCCGGCCCGGGCAAGACGGCAACCGTCGGCTTCGGCATCTGATAAAGGACGCCCGAGGTGGCCCGCTGGTCGAGGCGCTGGGCATGCACCTGTTGGTCGAACGTGCGGGTGGCGGAGACGGCGGCGCCCTCGGCGAAGCCCTTCACGTCACCACCCGCGCAGAACGCTCCGCCCGCGCCGGTCAGCACCACGCAGCGCACATCAGTCGCGGTCTCGCACTCGGTCAGCGCCCGCTGCAGACCCTGTCCCATCTCGGTCGACAGGGCGTTGCGCCGTTCGGGCCGGCTCATGGTGAGCACGGCGACACCGTCGCTGACCTCCGCCATGAGGTGATCGGTGCCGGTTTCGATGCTGCGGCTGGTCATGACGCCTCCAATCGGCGGAACATCTTCGTCACTGGACGCTCGAGCCGTGGTCACTCGAACTGTGGTGGCCGCTTCTCGAGGAAGGCCCGCGCGCCCTCGCGAGCGTCGGGCGTGCCCCGCAATGGCAGCGAGTTGGCCGTCTCGAGCTCGAGGCCCTCCTCGAGCGTGAGGTCGGCTCCCCGGATCACCGAATCCAAAATGGCCGCGATGGCCCGTCGGGGCTGAGCGGCCAGGGCCGTGGCCAGTTCGCGGGCTCGGCCCTCCAGCTCGGTGGGCTCGCACAGCTCGGAAACCATTCCGAGCGCCAGCGCTCGTTCGGCTGGGACGGTCTCGGCCAAAAGCAGCATCCGCAAGGCCGCGTCTCGAGGAATGAGCCTGCTCAAACGCTGGGTGCCGCCCCACGCCGGCATCACGCCCAACTTGATCTCCGGAACGCCGAAGCGGGCCGTCGTGTCGGCCATGCGCAGATGGCAGGCCAAGGCGATCTCGAGTCCTCCGCCCAGACAGTTGCCGCGCACGGCAGCCACCACCGGCTTGCCGAGACGCTCGATGGCGGTCACCATCGCCACCCGCCGACGGGTGTAGGCGTCTTCCGCCTCGACAACGCCGATGTCCTTGAACTGCTTGATGTTGGCGCCGGCGCAGAAATGGTCGCCCTGGCCAGTGATGATCACCGCCCGCACGTCGTTGTCGGCTGCGATTGCGGCGGTGAGCTCCTCGAGCGCGGCCACGGTCTCGCGGGCGACCGGATTCATCGGGGGATCGTTCAGGAGCAGGGTCACGACGCGGCCGTCTCGACGAACGAGTACGGGCCCGGATTCACCTGGTTCGACAGGCATGGGGTGGCCGTCCGCGCTCAGTAGTTGAGCTCCTTCCACACCGGATCGCCGTGGGCGTCGGCGTCTTCCTTCAGCAGCCAGCCCAACAGGGCGGATGCGGCCGCGCCACTCATGAGCACGACGACGGGGAAGATCACCACAAGGATCGCGACGAGTATCAGGGCGCCCAACACGCGGCCATCTTGCCCGTTCAGCGCAAGGTGCGGCCAGTAGGCCACCGTGGCGGGAAGCCCTGGGCAGCCCAGACGGCCGCCGCGACTGCGCCGAAGACGGCGTCCGAGCCGTTCACCGGATCACGCTCGGACGGCTCGATCACCACCCGCACGAACGGTGTATCGATCGCCCGCAGCACGCCGAAGGAACGGATGGTGAGATCCACCGGCACGCCGTCATCGTCGACGACGATCCCTTCGGAGGTCACCCACCCGGCCGCCATGTGGGCAGCTCCCATGCAATACGAACGCAGAACCGCCTCGTCGAGCGGCATCCCGGCATCGACGTGCACGTCGAGGGAGCCATCCGGCCCGATCACAGCCCTGGCCCGACCACCCTGCGGGGATGCGACCTCGCCCGCCACGCCGTCGAGTGCAGCGCGTAGCGCCACACCCTCGGCCCAGCCCGCCGCCCGGAGCGTCCTCGACGTCGGCGGACCTGCCACGTCGACCTCCTCCACCGCCAGTTCGGCATCCGGCCCCAAGGCGGCAGCCAGCGCGTCAGCGACGCCAGGCGTGCGCACGACCCGCGCTACCACCCGGCGGTTTCGCCGATCGACGCCGGCCGCCAATGGTGGACGCTTCGGCCCGAGCCGGACGACGTCTTCTCGCGACCACAGGACGCGCACGGCTCTTCCGTGCTGGTCCGCCAGGCGCCGGGCGTCCGCCTGCACCTTCGAGGTGTGCTTGCCGCCGAAGGCTCCCCCGTTGCCCAACGGTGTGGCGGGCGTACCGCCTGGCCAGCACCACGAGGCATCTGGCTCGAGGTAGGCGGGCTCGACCCAGCCGGTCTGCAGCGTGATGTCCCAGTCGCCCTCGGGCACGGCCAGCACCGGACGGAGCTCGTCGGTGGTGTGGCGGCCCGGCACCCGGCCGGCGGCGGCGCGCGCCTCGGTCAGGGTTGCACCGACTGCGTACCCTCCCCGGCCGTCTGGAACGGCGACCAGGGCTTCGGCGGGCGCCAGATCGTCGGCGAACCCGCCTCGGCCAGCGGCCACCTCGGGCCCGATGGCCTGGTCGACGCCACCCTCGAGCCGAGCCCGTCGGGTGGCCCGATCCGCGTCCCGAGGGGGCACAGGGCCGCTTCGGACCGGGCCGGTGGCGCGGTCCCAGGCCTCGACGATGGTGCGCCAGCCGGTGCACCGGCACAAGTGGGCGAGCAGCGCCTGCTCGACCGGTCCGTGCTCGCCGGGGGGAATCCCCTTGGCCTCGAGCGCGGCCAGGCGGACCACGATGCCCGGCGTGCAGAAACCACACTGCGTGGCCCCACAGGTGGCAAAGGCTTCCCCCCATCGGTCACGGTCTGCAGCGGGAAGGCCATCAAACGTGGTGATCGAGCGGCCTGCGATACGGCGGACGGGCGTGACACAGGCCACGCGGGGCTGACCGTCCACCAAGACGGTGCAACAGCCGCACTGCCCCTGGGGGCTGCAGCC
>JAXDQG010000285.1:0-4771 GCA_034667945.1 Acidimicrobiia bacterium
GTCCTCGCCGGTGCCGGCACCAGCTCCATCCTGGTCCTGGCGGTGATCGCCGGCGGCGCGATCCTGCTGGGGATGATGTTCGGTCAACTGACCAAGCGGGTCCCGAACAGCGACGGCGGTCTGTACGCCTACTCCCGGCACGAGTTCGGGGACTTCGCCGGCTACCTCACCGCGTGGTGCTACTGGATCACCGCGTGGGCCGGAAACGCCGCCATCGTCGCGTCCTGGGTCCTCTACGTCGAGTCACTGCTGTCGATTCAGAACCCGTCCGCATGGACCAACTTCGCCATCGCCATGTTCGGCCTCTGGATCCCCGCCGTCACCAACCTGGTCGGCGTGAAGCAGATGGCCTGGTTCCAGAACGTCTCCGTGGTCCTGAAGTTCCTGCCGCTGATCGTGGTGGGCGTCGTGGGCTGGTTCTTCGTCCGCGCCGAGAACTTCGGCCCGTTCAACGCCAGCGGGGGCAGCCTGTACAGCGCCATCGGCATCGCTGCCGGGGTCGCCCTGTTCTCCTTCATCGGCGTCGAGTGCGCCTCGATCGCCGCCGGCCGGGTCAAGAACCCACGTCGGAACGTCGGCCGCGCCTCGGTACTGGGCACGGCGGCGAGCGCCCTGCTCTACCTGGCCGTCACGGCCGTGGTCATGGGGCTGGTGTCCCACAGTTCCCTGGTCGGCAACGGCGCGCCGTTCGTCGATGCATTCCAGACGATGTTCGGCGACGCGGCATGGGTGGGGAAGATCGTCGCCGGAACGGCCGTCGTCTCCGGCCTCGGAGCGCTCAACGGCTGGACGCTCGTGACCGCCGAGATGCCGTTCGCCGCCGCCAAGGACGGCCTGTTCGTCCCGCAGTTCGCGAAGACGTTCAAGGACGGGACACCCTGGTTCGGCATCCTCGTCTCCACCGCTATCGCGTCCGCTCTGATGGCCTTCGCCTACAGCGGCCGGACCGGTCTCACCGTCTTCACCTATCTGGTCAACCTGTCCGTGGTGACCGTCGCGATCCCGTATCTCTTCTCGGCCTGCGCACAGCTGGCCTTCCTGGTGTCGCGGCGCCGGACGGTCAACGGTTGGGCGATGGCCCGGGATGTGGCCGTCGCAGGCACCAGTGTGCTGTTCTCCCTGTGGGTGGCGTTCACAGCCGGATACGCGGCCGTCTACCAGGCAATGCTGCTCCTGCTGGTGGGCATTCCGATCTACGCCTTCATCAAGGCGCGCCGGGAAAGGCTCGGGCAGGTACCTGAGCCCGTCGAGCAGCCCACCGACTCGAAGCCCTCGAAGCTCGCCGTCGGGCGTCCGACCTGAGCGGAGACCTGCGTTCCCGGGCCGGCGACCCATCGACCGTCGTCCCCCCGCTGTGAACCGGAACTCCGTGCCGTTCGCCCGCGTCTCCCGACCGAGCCTAGAAGAGGACATCGTCATGACCCGCACCCTCGGTGTGAACTCAGAAGTAGGACAGCTGCGGCAGGCGGTCATCCACCGCCCCGGCCTGGAACTCGCCCGGCTCACTCCCAGCAACTGCGACGACCTGTTGTTCGACGACGTGCTGTGGGCGTCCAAGGCCCGCGAGGAGCACGACGTGTTCTCGGGAACCCTGCGCGAGCACGGCGTGCAGGTGCACCTGTTCGGCGACCTGCTCGCCCAGACCCTGGCGATCCCGGCAGCCCGGTCCTTCGTGCTGGACCGCATCTGCACCCCCGAGCTGGTCGGACCCACCCTCGCCGGCCCGCTGCGCAAGCTCGCCGAGGACGCCGATGGATCGGACCTGGCCGAACTGCTGATCGGAGGCGTCACCCGGGCAGACCTGTCCCCACTCTCGGTGCGCAGCCTGCGTTGGCAGACCCTCAGCCTGGACGACTTCGTCCTGGCCCCGCTACCGAACACCCTCTTCCAACGGGACAACTCGGCCTGGGTCTACGGCGGCGTGACCATCAATCCCATGGCCAAGGCGGCCCGGCAACGCGAGTCACTGCACAGCCGCGCGGTCTACCGCTTCCACCCGCTCTTCGCCGACGCGAGCTTCCCCACGTACTACGGCGACGACGACCTCCACCACCAGCCGGCCACGCTGGAGGGTGGCGACATCCACGTCCTAGGCCGCGGCGTCGTCCTCATCGGCATGGGGGAGCGGAGCACCCCGATGGGGGTCGAGATCCTCGCCAAGGAGATGTTCCGCAGCGGGCAGGCCACCAAGGTCATCGCCGTCGAGCTGCCGAAGTCGCACGCCTTCATGCACCTGGACACGCTGTTCACGATGGTCGACGTCGACACCTTCGTGGGCTACCCCTACCTCGACATCGATGGCCTCGGCACGTGGGTGATCACCCCCGTCGATGCCGAGGAGGTCGTCGACGCCGACACCGGCGGCCTGCACGTGGAACGCCGCGAGGGGCTGTTCGCGACCATCGCCGACGCGCTCGGTCTCGAGGAGATCCGGGTCCTGGTCGCCGACGAGGACACCCGCGCCGCCGAGCGCGAGCAGTGGGACGACGCCAACAACTTCCTCACCGTCGCCCCGGGTGTGGTCGTCGGGTACGAGCGCAACGTCGTCACCAACACGATGCTGGCCAAGAACGGCATAGAGGTGCTGGCCATCCCCGGCAGCGAACTCGGCCGCGGACGCGGCGGCTCCCGCTGCATGACGTGCCCCATCCAGCGGGACGGGATCTGACATGACCGCGCTGCTCAGCACGACCCGCCACCCCGGCTCGCTGCTCAAGGAGCTGGACCTGACCAAGGCCGAGTTCGAGGAACTGCTCGATTCAGCCGGCCGGTTGAAGGCGGCCACGGCGGCCGGGATGGAACGACCGGCGCTGATCGGCAAGAACGTGGCGCTGATCTTCGAGAAGGCCTCTACCCGTACCCGCTGCGCATTCGAGGTGGCGGCTCACCAGCAGGGTGCGCACGTCACCTACCTCGGCCCCGATGGCTCGCACATCGGGACGGAGGAGTCCATTCCCGACACAGCCCGGGTGCTCGGGCGGATGTTCGATGCCATCGAGTTCCGCGGCTTCGACCAGACGACGGTCGAGCAGTTGGCCGACTCCGCCGGGGTCCCGGTGTTCAACGGGCTCACCACCCAATGGCACCCGACCCAGATGCTCGCCGACGTGCTCACCATGCGGGAGCACCACGACGGTCCGCCGGAGGAGATCAGTTACTGCTACCTCGGTGATGGCCGCAACAATGTGGCCAGGTCCCTGCTGGTCACCGGCGCGCTCCTCGGGATGGACGTGCGCATCGCCGCACCGGCTGGGCTTCAGCCGCCGGTCGATGTCATCGACGCTGCTCAGGCACTCGCGGCCGCCAGTGGAGCGCGGATCCTCGTCACCGACGACGTGCACCAGGCGGTACGGGGCGCGCACTTCCTCTACACCGACGTCTGGGTCAGCATGGGGGAGTCGGAGGACCGCTGGGCCAGTCGTGTCCCGCAGCTGGTCCCGTACCGGGTGACCCAGGAGCTCATGGCGGCTTCGGGCAGACCGGGGACCATGTTCATGCACTGCCTGCCGGCCGTCCACAACGCGGACACCGCCCTCGGTGCCCGCGTGCAGAGGCAGTTCGGGTTGACCGGTGCCGAGGTGAGCGACGAGGTGTTCGAGTCCTCCGTCTCGATCGTGTTCGACCAAGCCGAGAACCGGCTGCACACCATCAAAGCGGTCCTCGTGCGTGGGTTGGGCTGACCGTGCGGATCATGGTCGCGCTGGGCGGGAACGCCCTGCTCCAACGGCGTGAGCCGCCCGACGCGGTCATCCAACGGCATCACATCCAGGCCGCCGCCGTCGCGCTGGCCCCGCTGGCGGCGGAGCACCAGCTCGTCCTGTGCCACGGCAACGGGCCCCAGATCGGGTTGCTGGCGCTGGAGTCCGACGCCGACCCGACGTTGTCAGCGCCCTATCCGCTCGACGCTCTCGGCGCCCAGACCCAGGGCATGATCGGCTACTGGCTGGCTCAGGAACTTCGAAACGTCGGCGTGGGCCAGCCCGTGGCCACGATCATCACGCAGACCGTGGTCAATGCAGCCGATCCGGCATTCGCCGCACCCACCAAGTTCATCGGTGCCGTCTACAGCCGCGCGGACGCGGACCGTCTCGCCACTGATCGGGGATGGCGGATCGCCGCGGACGGCGCCGGGTGGCGGCGGGTCGTGGCGTCGCCACAGCCGCAACGAATCCTGGAGGAGACCGCGATCCGTCAGCTGCTCGACGCCGGGGTCCTGGTCATCTGCGGCGGCGGCGGCGGCGTCCCCGTCGTCCAGGACAGCTCCGGTCGGCTGGCCGGGGTCGAGGCGGTCGTGGACAAGGACCTCACCGCTGCGGCGATCGCGGTGGCGATGAACGCCGATCGGATGCTCCTGCTGACCGACGTATCCGCAGTGATGCGCGACTTCGGGACGGACGACGCCAGGGCGCTGGCGTCCTTGAGCCTGGCAGACGTCGCCGAGCTGCACCTGCCGGCCGGCTCGATGGCGCCGAAGGTCCGGGCCTGTGCCCGCTTCACCTCGGCTAGCGGTCACCCGTCCTCGATCGGGGCTCTCACCGACGCCGCCGCCGTCCTCAGTGGTGCGGCGGGGACCACGATCACCTCGGATGGTTCCGCTGGCACAACATCTCGGGTCCGCGCCGGAGCCGGCTCCCTGCCCTGAGGCCCGCGTCCGCCGGGATCGTCGCGTCGTGGCTCGGGACCATTGGCGGCGGCGTGCGGGTCGTCGGACTCGATCGGCCCGGCGCGATCGACGCGAGGCTGGAGCCGGCGACCGGCCCGGCCGCCTGGT
>JAXDQG010000286.1:0-8022 GCA_034667945.1 Acidimicrobiia bacterium
CCGCCGGCGGATGGACCTTCCCGAAAAGGTGAAGAACATTGAGGCCGTCGGCAGGCGAAACCGGTTCCGTCACGAAACCAGCTTAAACCCGGGCCTGGTGAAGTCCTGCGCCGGCGGGCTGTCGCCCGGCGGAGGGTCGCCTCACCCTTCAGGCTCACCATTCACCGTGCTCGGGGCTGTAGAGGTTGAGCTGCCCATTGCGGACGAAGCCCGCCAACGTCATTCCGGCGGCCCGGGCCACGGTCACGGCCAACGCCGAGGGGGCGCTCACCGCAACCAACGCCGAGAAGCCCCCGGCCCAAGCCTTTTGCGCCAGCTCGTAGCTGGCCCGGCCGCTCACGAACAGACCCAGCTCGGTGGCCGGCAGGCCTTCGTCCAGCAGCAACCGACCCACGACTTTGTCCACCGCGTTGTGGCGCCCGATGTCCTCGCGCACCAGGAGGACCTTGCCCCCCCGATCGAACGCCGCGGCGGCATGGACGGCGCCGGTCCTCTCGAACAGCTCCTGGGACGGACGCACGCGCTCGGGGATGGCGGCGAGCACATCGAGGGGCAAGGGCGTATGGGACGGGAGCGGGTCGAGTCGGTCCTGCAGGTCGGTCAGCGTGGCCGTGCCGCAGAGCCCGCAGGCCGAGGTGATGGGCCCGAGACGGGCCACGGGCGGCGGCGCCAAGCCCCCGGTGTCGACGCTGACGATGTTGTAATACGACTCGGACGCCGGCCCCTCGGCGCAGTACCGGCAGCCACGCACCGGCACCCCCGCCAACAGCCCCTCGGTGAAGCAGAACCCCGCCGCCAGCTCGAAGTCGTGCCCGGGAGTTCGCATGGTGGTGGCGACCAGGGTGCCGTCGAGCTCGATGGCCATCGGCTCCTCGACGGCGATCTCGTCCGGGCCACGCTGCATCTCGCCGCCCCGCAGCCGGCGGGTAAGGACCTTGGCCGAACGACGCCCCACGGGGGCGAGGTTACCGGTATGAAGAGGCCTGGGCCCTCGCTCCCCTGGCCGCCTCAGGAGAGACGGAGAACCGCGGACAGATGGTGGGTGAGCGGCTGCCCGACGGCAGCCATGGCGATCCGAACCTGCAGCTCCGAGCCATCGCGGCGGTACTCCCTCTCCACCGCGGTGACCTCCTTGGCAGTGGCGGTCCGGCTGACGGTGGTCGACCGCAGGCGGGCACAGTTGCCGTCGAAGGTGCCCTCGAGCACCTCGACGATTCCCGTGGGCTGCGACACGACCAGTTCCACTCGCAGGTTGCCGTGCTCGTCACGGCCGGCGGCGCGCCAGTAACCGGTCTCGGTGTGCAGCGGCCTGCCATCCTCACGCGCCTTGGTCTTCTGGGTGTGCACCAGGAACGGTTTGCCGGCCAGGGCGTTGAAGGCCAGCTCTTCGCCGTACTCGAAGGCGGGAATGGTCGGGTACTCGCCCTTGCCGCTGCCGACCCAGGTTCCCAGGAACACAGCGAGTGGGGCAATGTCGGGATGGGCGGAGTCGGGATAGACAGAGTCGGGCATCGGAAGCCTCCAAGAATGTGCGCTCCAAGACACTGCACTCAGGCCGCCCGTCGGGCCTGCTCGACGTCAGCCAGGACGATGGCGGCCGTGTTGCGTCCGGCCGCCCCCCACACCCCGGCGCCCGGAAAGGTCGCAGCGCCGGTCAGATACAACCCCTCGAGTGGGGCCCGGTACCGCGTCAGCTCCGGATCTCGGCCCAGCAGCGCAGCCACCGGACCGCCGGCAAACGACTGGGCGTAGCCGCGCGGCAGGGCGAAATCGCGCTCGTAGACGTCGGGTGTCATGGCCCGCATCTCTCGAATCCCCTCGAGGAAGCCCGGCTCGACCTTCGAGGCGAAGACCTCCAACCAGCGCCGTGGCTCACGAGAGGCGGGCCATCCGCCCCTGAGCGCATAGGGCGTGTAGAGCGCCTCCAACGAGAACACGTGCCCGCCACCTGTCACCCGCATGGCGGGGTCGGCCACCGACGGCACGTTGACGAAGAAGATGGGCCGCTCGCTCACCGCGCCGGCCTGGCCGACCCGATGGGCATGGGCGATGCCGTCGACAGTGGGCGAAACGATCGTCGTCGGCACGAGGGGCTCGCTCACGCCGATCGACCCCAGCACGGACGCCGTCAGCTCCCGGTACTGCGGCAGCGCGTCGATGACGGCGTCGACCTTCGATTCGTAGCCGTCATAGGACGGGCGCGCCCGCCACTTGGCCACCAGCCCGGCCATCACCGGCGGAACGGGCTCACCGAGCCAATCGAGCAGGGCGAAGCGAGGATCGCAGGCCACAACCACCCGCGCCGCCCGGATCTCTTCACCGGTGCGCAATCTCACACCGAGCATGCGCTCGCCCTCGACCATGATCGCCTCGACCGGCTCGCCACAACGGGTCAGCCCACCGGCCACCTCGAAGCTCGACCGCACCGCCTCGGTCAGAGCCCCCGAGCCGCCGATGGGCCGACCGGGCGCCACCGTGTGCATGAGCCCGAAGCGGAGTGCACCCAACCCGGTGCCCGCTTGGTGGGGCGACACACCCCAGACAGCCGGACCGGTGGCCACGGCCGTCCCCATGAGCGTCTCGCTGGTGAAGTACGAGCGGAGCACGTCGGCGACCGATCGACGAGACCAGCGGAGCAGGGTGGACACACCGGCGGCCCGCCGACGGGCAACCCGTCCGAGCACATGCCCGGGTGTGGGCTGCTCGGCCGCCACCTCCAGCACGAGCCGGGCCGCAGGCAGCGCGGCCTTGAGGTACCGCCGGTAGCCATCCACCTGGTCCGGGTGGGTCACCGCCAGCGAGTCAAGCGTGCGTTCGGGATCGTGGAAGAGCACGGCCGGGCGATCCTGCGACCACGAGAGGCACACCTGCGCCGGATCGAGGTCGAGGTAGCGCAGCCCGTGCGAAACCAGATCGAGCTCGTCGACAAGTGGCAGGGAGCGGACCGCGACGTGGTCGCAGTTGCAGATATTCACCCGGGCCCCGAGCGCGTCGACCGTGGATGCACATCCGCCCACCGACGGGCGAGCCTCGACCAGCGTGGTCCGCACCCCGGCCCGAGCCAGGTACGCCGCGGCGATGAGGCCGTTGTGGCCCGCTCCTACCACGACGACCTCGGCGTCCTCCACGGTCATCGGCGAAGTCTCGCGCGCCGGCCCGGTGAAACCGAAGGCTCGCCGCGCCGAGCCCGAAACGCGCCGGAAGCCCGGTCCCTACTGAGGGCCGGCCCTCCGTCCGGATGAGTGTCGGTCAGCTGAGACCGATCGACGTATCGATGAACTCGTTGGTCACGAGATCCGACCACTTGAGGTCGGCAGGCGGGTTCTTGGCCGCAAACACCGGCAGCGCCTTCTTGATGAACTCGGTCAGCCGCTGCTCGTCGAAGTTGCCGATGGTCTTGTCCGGACCGTTGCCCACGAGACCGAGCTTCTTCATGGTGTCATCCGCGTACTTGGCGAGATCGGAGCTGTAGACCCAGAAGTCCTTGTACTCCTGTACTGCCTTGACGATGAGAGCATTCGCCTTGTCGGGACTCTTGGAGTAGTCCACCGCGGATTGCTGCACGATGGGCACCAGCTTCTTGAAGCAAGGCTTGTTCTTCTCGAACTTGTCCTGCGTCACTGCGAGGGGCGCGGCGTACGTAGTCCAGCCGGCGTCATGGATCAGCTGATAGCTGACCGGCTTGGCCCATTCCTTGATCAGGTTCTGATAGGTGTACGGCTCTGCCGAGGCGAAGCCCTGCTGGGCGATCTTGCCGCCTTGGGCCGTGAACACGGCTGGCGAACCGTCGTATGATCCATCGAGTTGGCTCTGCTTCACCTGGCCCGAGTTGACCATGTACTTCATGTACGCACCGGTCTGGAAGTACCGAATCGTCACGTTCTTCTTCTGCAGATCCGCGATGGTCTTCACATCGGGGTACGTGGCCGGATCCCACATGATGATCTGCGGGTTGATCTCCAGTGGAGCGACGACTGCCTTGGTCGGCACGTCCTTGTAGTTCTCGATGGCCTCGTCGGTGGCCACATAGCCGAGAAGGATGTTGGGATCTTGCTTCAACTGAGAAACGACGGTCTGGAAACCGATCGCCGGGCCGCCGGTGCGAATCTCGATGTTGACGCCGGTGTCCTTGCCGCCGGGCGCCATCAACTTGCCGCGGACCAGCTTCTTGGACGCATCGATCGTGGGGCTGTCCCCCACCATTTGATACAGGGTTCCGTGCTCTGCCTCGGGGAACCAGTCGGTCTGGATCACGACGGTGTCAGGGCAGACGCCCTTGAGGTTGACGTCCGCCAAGGAACCACCACCCGAGCCGGTCGACGAGCCGCCGGTTGTCGACGACGCAGCGGCGGCGGTCGTTGTCGTTGCTGCCGTGCCCGACTTGCTGCTGCTGCCGCAAGCTGTGGCCGCAATGGCGAGTGCCAGCGGGAGAGCCCAGAGGGCGCGCTTCCTGTTATTACCCATTCATGCTCCTTGTTCCGGAACCCTCGATGGTGCGGTGGAAAGCCGGGCCAATCTCTACTTGGCCCGAGCGGACGCATCGTGCCAGTTGCCGATGGCGCGATTGTTGATCCAGCCGAAGATCCAGAACACGCAGATACCGAGCGCGGCCGCGAGCACCACCGCGCCGTACATCTGCGGGTAACTGTTCGATGCCCGGTAGCGATCGATGAGCTGTCCGATGCCGGGCTCTCCCTGCCGGAAGAAGAAATCACCGACCACTGCGCCGATGACGGAAAGTCCGGCAGAGGTGCGAAGGCCCACGAAGATCGCCGGCAATGCCGCCGGCAACTGCAGCTTGGTAAGCCTTGTCCACCGACTCACCCCGTGCAGGGTGAACAGGTCGTGGTGCCCGCGATCAACGGAAAGGATGCCGAACAGCGTGTTGGCGATGATGGGGAAGAGGGCGATGATGACGCAGACGATCACCCGGGATTTGAAGTTGAAGCCCCACAGCACGCCGATGAGCGGTACGAAGGCCAGGATCGGGATGGCCTGCAGCGCCACGGCATAGGGGTAGATTGCCCGCTCGATCCATTTCGCCTGGCTCATGAGAATGGCTAACGCCATGCCGATGACGATGGCGATGACCAGGCCGAGCAGCGCAACCCGCGTCGACAGCCACAGACCCTGCAGCTGATCGTGCAGGCCGCCGCCGGCTATGGCGGAGAGGGAACCGTTGCCGTTCACCTTCCACGTCAGGAACGACTTCTGGATGACCTCGTGTGGCGGCGGTACGAGGAACTTCCGTCGTTCGGACATGATGACGTAGTGCAACAGGTACCAGCCGCCGATGAAGGCCATGAAGACGAGCACCGGCCCCACGATCCCGAGGATCGGCCGCTTGGGTGCTCGGCCCTCGGCCTTTCGCAGCTCCGAGAGCTTGCTTTCGACCTCGAGCCCCGGCTCGCCACCCATGGTGACGGTCATGCGTGCGCACCTCGGAGCGCGTGCGACACCTCGCCGGAGAGTTCGGCGAATCCGGGGTCGAATCGGATATCCGGGTCACGCGGGTAGGCGAACGGCACGTCGTACTCGGCGATGATGCGACCCGGTCGGGCTGACATGACGAGAACCCGGGTGGAGAGAAAAACCGCTTCCGAAATGGAATGGGTGATGAACAGTCCGCCGAACTGCTCGTGCAGGAACAGGCGGATGAGCTCATCATTGAGGCGCTCGCGGGTGATCTCGTCGAGGGCCCCGAATGGCTCGTCGAAGAAGAAAAGCTTCGGATTGAGCGTCAAGGACCGCGCCAGGGAGGTTCGCATGCGCATGCCGCCGGACAGCCGACGCGGATAGCTGCGCTCGAACCCTCGCAGACCAACGAGCCCTATCGCCTCGGACGTCTTGCGGGCTCGCTCGGCCTTGTCCATGCCGTGGAGCTCGCAAAACAGCTCGATGTTTTTCTCTACTGTACGCCAGGGTAAAAGCGTGGCGTCTTGGAACACGTAGCCGATGTTCTTATCGGTCAACTCAACCTTGCCCGTGGCGCCCGGTTGCAGGCCCGACGCGATGCGCAAAACCGTAGATTTGCCACACCCGGAAGGACCCACGATGGTGACGAACTCACCCCGTCGCACGTCGAACGACACCCGGTCCAATGCATGAGTACCGTCGGGAAAGGTCATCGACACATCGGAGAAGCGCAGACTGAGCGGCCCGGACGCGTTCCTGTGAGCACCAGCGGACGTGTCAGGAGACGAAGCGTGTGCGGGCGAGGCGGGCGAGGTCATGTCCGAAGAAGCTTGCCACAGGGCTTCACCAGGGAAGCCATCGGGTGCGTGAACCGTCTGTTACACCAGGCAGTGGGCGAATCTTTGCCGCTGTCGGCGGCGCCGGCAAATGCGACAGTCTGCGATGATACGGTCACGGGTTTCGTTGTCCGAGGTGGTGGACGAAACATTGTGCAATCGGGCTAACGCGCCGAGGGGCGCCCGCAGGCGCCCCTCGTTCGAGTCGATTCCGCCGTTCGGCGGCGACCGTATTGGGTCAGAGCCGATTGCCGGCTCAGAAGTCGTCCATGCCTCCGGGCATTCCGCCACCAGCAGCCGATCCTGCCTTCTCCGGAGCGTCGGTGATGACGGCCTCGGTGGTGAGGAACAGTGCCGCAATTGACGCCGCGTTCTGCAGCGCAGAGCGGGTCACCTTGGCGGCGTCGATGATGCCCTTGGCCACCAGGTCCTCGTACTCGCCCGTCGCAGCGTTGTAGCCCTGGTTGCCCGAGAGGCCGCGCACGCGCTCGACCACGACGCCGCCCTCTTCGCCGGCGTTGACCGCGATCTGCTTGAGCGGCTCCTCGAGCGAGCGGGCCACGATCCGGGCGCCGGTGGCCTCGTCACCGGAGAGGCTGCCGAGGTTGTCGAGCACCGTCCGCTGGGCACGCAGGAGGGTGACGCCGCCGCCGGCGACCACGCCTTCCTCGATGGCGGCCTTGGTCGTCGACACGGCATCTTCGATGCGGTGCTTCTTCTCCTTGAGCTCGACCTCGGTGGCCGCGCCGACCTTGAGGACCGCAACGCCACCCGACAACTTGGCCAGGCGCTCCTGCAGCTTCTCGCGGTCGTAATCAGAGTCGGTGTTCTCGATCTCGGCCTTGATCTGGTTGATGCGGCCCTGGACGTCGTCGCGTGAGCCCTTGCCCTCGACGACCGTCGTCTCGTCCTTCGAGACGATCACCTTGCCGGCCCGACCGAGCAGGTCGAGGGTGGTGTTCTCGAGCTTGAGGCCGACCTCTTCGCTGATGACCTGTCCACCGGTGAGGATGGCCATGTCCTGCAGCATCGCCTTGCGCCGATCGCCGAAGCCGGGGGCCTTCACGGCCACCGAGGAGAAGGTGCCGCGAATCTTGTTGACGACCAGGGTGGCCAGCGCCTCGCCCTCGACGTCCTCGGCGATGATCACCAACGGCCGGCTGGCCTGCATGACCTTCTCGAGCAGCGGCAGCAGGTCACGCACCGAGGAGATCTTCGAGGCGACGAGCAGGATGTAGGGGTCTTCGAGGACCGCTTCCATCCGCTCCTGATCGGTCACGAAGTAGGGCGAGATGTAGCCCTTGTCGAACCGCATGCCCTCGACGAGGTCCATCTCCATGCCAAAGGTCTGCGACTCCTCGACGGTGATGACGCCGTCCTTGCCGACCTTGTCGATGGCCTCGGCGATCATGTCGCCGATCTCAGGATCAGCAGCCGAGATGGCGGCGACCTGCGAGATCTGCTCCTTGCCCTCGACCTCGTGCGCGTTGTCACGAATGGCGTCCACGGCTATGGCAACCGCGGCCTCGATGCCCTTCTTGAGGCTCATGGGGTTGGCGCCGGCAGCCACGTTGCGCAGGCCCTCGCGCACCATGGCCCAGGCCAGCACCGTTGCGGTGGTGGTGCCGTCACCGGCGACGTCATCGGTCTTCTTGGCGACCTCTTTGACGAGCTCGGCACCGATCTTCTCGTAGGGGTCCGCCAGCTCGATCTCCTTGGCGATGGATACGCCGTCGTTGGTGATCGTCGGCGCTCCCCACTTCTTGTCGAG
>JAXDQG010000287.1:0-7343 GCA_034667945.1 Acidimicrobiia bacterium
TTCACCACGAACAGCGCCACCGGCACGATCACGAGCGCCCACAGCAGCCCCAGCCAGGGCGTCACCCTGGGCATACCGTGGCTGTCGATCAAGCTGGCGACCTCGCGGGTGATGGCGATACCTCCCACCGAGAGACCAGTCGACGCCACGGAGATCGCCACCGAGCGGCGACGGCGAAACCAGCGGGTCACCACGGTGTTCGCCGGGACCAGTCCGCAGAAGGCGAACCCGATCCCGAAGAAGGCGTTGGCGGCGAACAGCTCCCACTCGGAGTGGACCTGGCCGAGCAGCGCCAGACCCAGACCGCCGAGCACCCCACCCGCCGCCATCAGGTACCGGACGTCGGTGCGATTGATGAGCCCGGAAGTCAGATAGCCGGTGAGGCCCGAGACCAGGAAAAACAGACCGGTACCGGTGCTCGTCAGCGTGGTGGAGAAGCCCTGGCCCTTCACCAGGGCCTTGAGGTAGGGCGACTGCGCGTAGAACGCCAGACCCGAGGTCATCATGTTGATGACGAACAACCCGCCGACGACCCACCAGCCCAGGAAGATCTTCCTGCCCATACGACCCTCCTCGCCGGGCCGAAACTCTATCCCTGACCGGCGCATGTCATTTTCAGGAGCGCGACAGAGAGGCGCCGCCCATTGTCCCTTCATGCCGCCCCTGTCATTCCAACAGGTCGACGACGGGGCACGGAGAGAAGCGGCGCGACATGATGAGCGGATGCGACTGGTCAGCTTCGAGGACTCGGGTCGACGCTCGTGGGGGGCGGTGCAGGGCGACGGAGCCGATGCTGCCATCGCCGACCTGGGTGCCGTGATGGGCGATCGGTATCCCTCCGTGCGGGCACTGCTGGCGGCGAATGCCCTCGAGGAGGCGCACCGAGCGGTCGGGTCGACTGCGGCCCTTCTGTCCCTGGGGGCGGTGACGCTGCTTCCCCCCGTCACCGATCCCGCCCGGATCCTGTGCGCGGGCGTCAACTACGACGAGCATCGCCTCGAGACGGGACGTGACCCGTCGGCCGCGCCCACCATCTTCACCCGCTACCCGTCGTCGCTGGTCGGCCACGAGGTGGCGCTCACCAAACCCTGCGAGAGCGACAACTTCGACTACGAAGGCGAACTGGCGGTGATCATCGGCCGGAAAGCCCGTCGGGTCGATGCGGAGCATGCCCTCGAGCACGTGGCCGGCTACGCCTGCTTCCAGGACGGCTCGGTGCGTGATTGGCAGCGGCTGACCAGCCAGTTCACCCCGGGAAAAAACTTCGAGGGATCAGGCGCCATGGGCCCCTGGCTGATCACGGCTGACGAGGTGCCCGATCCACAGAGGCTTCAGTTGCAGACCGTGCTCGATGGTGAGGTGGTGCAGAGCTCCGGCACCAAGCTGATGATCTTCTCGGTCGCCGAGCTCATCGCCTTCTGCTCGACGTTCACCACCCTCGAGCCGGGTGACGTCATCGCCACTGGAACACCCGGCGGTGTGGGCGCCGCCCGCAAGCCACCGCTGTGGATGAAGGTCGGCTCGACCGTCGAGGTGGACATCAGCGGGGTTGGCAAGCTGCGCAACGGGGTCGTCGAGGGCTGACCAGCCTCCAGGCTGACCGCCAAGGCCCGGTCCGTAGTGCGTCTGGGTGAAGCGCGCGGCCTACGATCCTCGCCGTGAAGACGGTCAAGCTCAACGCGGCCAAGGGATTCCTGCTGCTCGACTTGGACGATGCCCCTTTGTCCATTGGCCTGGCTCGCAGCGCCCCCTCCATCCTGCAGAGCGGCGCGGCCAACATGGCCCGGTCCATCACCTACACCTTCGCCACCTTCGGCATCCAAGCTGGTGGTGCGCAACTCGGGGTGAACGCCAAGCCAGACGAGCGGCCGGCAGCCGTTGCGGCTGCCGTAGCCGAGGTTGGGCCCATGGTCGCGGACGGCAAGCTCCGGCTGGACCCGGGTCGGGGAGTGAGCGCGGACGACCTTGCACCGTTGCACGCTCACGACAAGCGGCCCTCGTGGCTGCGTGAAGACTGGAATGGCGCCAGCACGTCCGACTACCTGGTCGCGGTAGGTGCGTGCGCGGCCGCGGCGGCAGCCGCGCAGCCGGTCGAGGGCCGACGCGTCGCCATCGAAGGGTTCGGGCCGGTCGGCTTGGCCCTGGCTCGCCTCGTCGCAGACCGAGGAGGCTCCGTCGTCGCCGTCGGCACCACCGCAGGAACCGTCAGCCAGCCGGATGGCTTCGATGTGGCCGCGCTCGGCGAGGCCTGGAGCTCGTCCGGGGAAGGCCTGGTCAAAGCGCTTGGAACACCCCCCTCACCGGCGTGGGCGGTCTTGGGCGCCGATGCCGATCTGCTCTTCGTTGGCTCGAAGGTGGGAGCGATCAACCATGAGGCGGCCGAGCAGGTGAAGGCCGGGGCCGTGGTGCCCATCGGGCCCGTGCCCGTGAGCACCAAGGCAATGTTGTCGCTCCAGCGAGCCGGCATCGTGGTCGTGCCCGATTTCCTGGCCCTTGCGGGACCGCATCTGGCAGCCTTCGCCGGCACCGACGATCAGCGGGCCGCAGCCAACGCAGTCACATCCAGCATCAGCGAGGCCACGGCCACCGCAGCTCGCGATCCCGATGGGCTGTTCTTCGGCGCCTGCCGGCAGGCCGAAGAGTTCCTGCGTAGCTGGCAGGACAAGCTGCCCTTCGGCCGCCCCCTGGCCTGACGCCAGGCGGCGTTGCGGCCCACCGGTCGGCTGATCCGCGCCAGCTGGGCGGACCTGCCAGCCGCCCTTTGCCGGCGACCCCGGACTCAGTAGTTACTGCGGAAGATAGGGCTCATGGCCCGCAACCGAGTCCCGTTGCCGCGGGGAGCAGCGGGGAGATGCAGGCGGCAGCGTGTGCGGTTGCGAGCCATGAGTAATCGCGGCCGACGGACGGGCACCCATGCGGGCAAGGCCCGGCCCGCTCGACCTCCCGGCAGCGGCTGCGGTGCTCGAAGACGCTCGGAGGGAGACGAGCGCCAAGAGCAGGTATCCGATCTCCGCCGCCAGGCTGAGCAGGGCCGCCGGATCGATTCCCGCAGCCTTGTAAGCGGGCAGGCCGACGGTCCTGGAAAGCAGGAATCCGACCATCATCCCCCCGCACAGCAGCGAGCCCGCCAACCACAACGTGCGGTCGTCGAAGCGCCACAGCTGCACAGCCACGACGAGCGATGTGATCCCCGCGATGAGAAACAACGCACCGAGATAGGCAGCCTCTGCCGCGTTGCCCGCCACCAGCGCGAGATGCACGAGGCCGATCGCCAGCACCAGCGCAGCAGCGATGCGTCGTGCGCCGGGCACAGCCATGTCGGGGAGCCTCCAGCGGGAACGGTGGACGTCGTTCAAGGTACGGACGGCCCGTGAACGCGTCGGCGGATCAGCGACCAAGCTTTGGAAAAGGTTGCTCGGCGACTTCGGCGACGTGGGACGAGGGCCTAATCAGACGTAGCGTTAGCCGCTGTGAGCCGGATACTGCTGGTAGAGGATGACGCTGGGATCTCCGGGCCGCTTGTGGACGTTCTGCAGCGCCAGGGGTACGAGGTGCGCTCCGTTACCAGCGGCAGAGTCGCGATCGAGGCGGCGCACGGCGAGACGTACGATCTCGTCCTGCTCGACCTCGGACTCCCGGATCTGGACGGGGTTGAGGTCTGTCGCCGACTCAAGGCGCAGGATCCCAACGTCTCGGTGATGATGTTGACCGCGCGCACCGAGGAGGTCGATGCGGTTGTCGGACTCGATGCAGGCGCCGACGACTACGTGGCCAAGCCGTTCCGTCTGGCCGAGTTGCTGGCACGGGTGCGCGCCCGCTTGCGATCGCGCACCAATGAGCCGGGTGACGGGGGCGCGGCGCCAGCGGCCCAGGACGTGAACGGCGTCCGGATCGACCGTGACGCCCGCCGGGCCTGGGTGGAGGACCGGGAGCTGAGCCTCTCGCCCAAGGAGTTCGACCTGCTCGCGCTGCTGGTCAAAGAGGTGGGGAGAGTGGTCCCCCGGGCCCGTATCATGAGTGAAGTCTGGGACGAACACTGGTTCGGCTCGACGAAGACCTTGGATACCCATGTGGCCTGGCTACGACGCAAGCTCGGCGACGATCCCGATCATCCACGATGGATCTCTACAGTTCGTGGCGTTGGGCTCCGCTTCGAGCCCGGAACGCCCAACGAGTGAAGCTCGAGCGGGCACCGGCCCGCCGACGCGCCGTCTCCGCCCGGCGACGGATCGTCGAGACAACCGTGGCGGTCGCGCTCGTCGCCGTCTTCACGCTGGGCGTTCCCCTGGCGTATCTGTCCTCGGCGTTCGTCCGGGACGATGCCCGTACGCGGCTCGAACGCGATGCCGACAAGGTGCTTGTCGAGCTCGAGAATCAACTGGCGCTGGGCCAACTTCCCCACTCGGCCGATCTGCTGCGGGCCGTCGAGCCGGAGCTCATGGCCCGCATCGAGATGCCGGGCAAGCAGCCAATAGTGGTCAACCAGTTCAAACCCGGGCAACGGGTGCTGACCGCATCCGCCACCGACAAGCTCGGCAATGTCGTCACGCTGTCCCGGGACGCCGGCCCCGTCATCGACCGGATGCAGGCCGCCGTGGGCGTCGTCATGCTGGTGTCGCTGGTCGCCCTGGGCAGCGCCATCGCGCTGGCGACGGTGGGCGGTAAGCGTCTCGCCCGGCCGTTGGCCGCGCTGGCCCAGCATGCCTCGCAGTTGGGAGCCGGACAAGTGACGTCGAAGGCGCCGCGTGCCGGGCTGGTCGAGATCGATGCCGTTGCCGAGGTGCTCGACCGCAGCGCGGCGCGCATCGGCGCCATGCTCGAGAGCGAGCGTGAGTTCACGGCCAACGCGTCGCACCAGCTCCGCACGCCTCTGACCGCCCTCCGCCTGCGGTTGGAGTCACTGATGTGGGACGGTGACGACGACGATACGTGGCAACCCGCGGTGAAGGCGGCGCTGGCCGAAGCCGACCGGCTGGAAGCCACGATCGACGCGCTGTTGGCGCTGGCCCGTACCGGCCGTGCCGGTCCCGCGGCCAGCTTCGATCTGGCCGGGGCCGTTCGACTGGAGGGCCGCCAGTGGCTGGGACCGCTGGCCGAGGCGGGCAGGCGGGTCCAGGTGCACGTCCCCGACCAGACCGGCGCCATGACCGCCTTCGCCAGCCCGGCAGCGGTGAGCGAGGCCTTGGACGTGCTGCTCGAGAACAGCCTGCGGCACGGCCGTGGGCTCATCACCCTCTCGCTTCGCCGCTCCGGCCTCTACGGAGTAGTGGCGGTAGAGGACGAAGGCCCGGGAATCCAACCTGGTCACGAAACGGCTATTTTCGAGCGCGGGCGATCGCAGCGAGGTACCGGGATCGGGCTGGCGCTGGCACGGTCGTTGATCGAGGCCGACGGCGGCCGGCTGGAGCTGGCGGCGCCGGAGCGGGCTCGCTTCGAGCTGTACGTGCCGCTGGCCGAGTAGTCAGGGCCCGGCCAGGAGCAGACGGGCAAGTCGGTGCCCGCGCACCCCTCCGGCGGGCCCTACCATCCGGCTGGCATGAGTCCCTGGTCCGGCGATGTGCTCGAGCTGACCTCTCGGGCCGTTGGGGCGAACTACGTGGTCTCGGTGGCCACGCCCCACGGCTACGAGCGCAGCCGGTCGAGCTACCCCCTGGTCGTCACGCTCGACGCCCACTGGCTGTTCGGCACGGTGCACGACCTCGCCCTGTCGCTGTCGATGGGCCGCGTCATCCCCCGAGTAGTAGTGGCCGGCGTGGGCTGGCCCACCAGTGATCTGGCGGAGATCGCCCGACTGCGCCACCGTGACTCCACGCCGACCATGGCCCCGTTCTTCGATGCCGGCAGCGGTACCGTGCAGCGGGACGGAACCGGCGGCGCGGAGCCGTTCCGCACCTTCGTGCTCGACGAGCTGCTGCCGGAGCTGCAGTCGCGTTATCGGCTCGGCGCACCGACGATGCTGGTCGGCCATTCGCTTACCGGTCTGTTCGCGGTGCACACGCTGTTGCACCGACCCGAGAGCTTTGACAGCTATCTGCTGGCCAGCCCCTCGCTCTGGTGGGACGACGTGGTCACGCTCCGGGTCACCGAACCCGAGGTGGCGGAGGCCAGACGTCATCTTCCTGCCAGGGTGTACCTCTCGGCCGGAGCTGAGGAGGGGGGTGATCGTCGGTCAGCGCCGTTCCGGATGGTGCCCAATGTCGAGGAGCTGGGTCGGCGATTGCGCCGCTATGAGGGTCTGGACCTTCAGCTCGAGATCCTGGCGGGTGAGACGCATCACTCCACGATCGGCCAGTCGGTCAGCCGGGGCTTGCGGACCCTTTTAAGCGACGGCGAGGACGCTCCGGTCGGTGCTTGACCTTCAGCTCGCGGCCGTTCGAGCACGGACGTCACGGGCGACCTCGCCCCAGCGGTCCAGCACGGACGGGTCCCCCTGCCAGTGACGCTCGGCGAAGTACATGATGACCCGTTCGGCCACGCCGCCGTAGCGATCGACCAGCTTGTCGGAGAGCTCGTCCCAGGTCGCGGTGACTGCGTAGTGCTCCAGCATCTCGTCGCTGATCAGCGCCGACATGCCGGCGATGTCGTTCGCCTTGAGCCGCTCGTTCAGCTTGGCCGATGTGCCTTCGAAGCCCAGCTGGTCGAACACCCCCGAGTAGTTCTTGGTGGAGCCGTAGAAGGCGATCTGGCTCTTGGCCAGCTCTTTCAGCGATGCCCGAGCCTCCTCGGTGTCGCCCACGATCGTGAAGACCGGCACGAACAGTGCCACGTTCTCCACCGGTCGACCAGCCGAGGCTGCTCCTTCGGCCACGGTCGGCAGCACCACCTCGTCGAGATAGGGGCGCGAATGGAAGGGGTGCACGTGGACCCCGTCGGCTACCTCGCCGGCCATGCGAAGCATCCAGGGACCCACCGCGGCGACCGAGATCGGCACGTCCGGATGTTCGATGGGACCCGGCGTCCAGTTCGCGGGCAGGAGCGTGTGCCGGTAGAACTCGCCTTGGAAGTCGAGCTTCTCGGTTCCCTGGAAGGCCTTGAAGATGGCTCGCAACGCCTGGATGTACTCACGCATCCGGGGACCGGGATGTTCGAAGGCGGACGAGTACCGGCGCTCGACATGGGCCCGCACCTGGGTGCCGAGGCCGAGATCGAAGCGACCGCCGGTCAGGTCGGCAAGCTCCCAGGCGATCTTGGCGGTGATCATCGGGCTACGAGGGAAGGCGACCGCCACACCCGTGCCGATATGGAGGTCGGGCTCGGCCAGACCCGCAGCGGTGCAGCCCAGGTAGGCGGTGCGGCCCGTCTCGGTGAAGATCAAGCCGGAGAAACCCACTCGCTTGGCGTCG
>JAXDQG010000288.1:0-6079 GCA_034667945.1 Acidimicrobiia bacterium
CGAGGGTTCCAGAGCGGGGCACGTGCACAACCTTCAGTCGAAATGCGGCATGACTTCGCGGGCGAAGACACGCAGCGACTCGAGCACCTCTTGCTGCGGAATGATCTCCGAGGCGTTCAGGATGAAGTTGATCCGATCGACGCCGGTCGACTCCCACTTCTTCAGCTCGCGCACGACCTGGTCGGGGTTGCCGATGGCAATGCCCTCGGGCGGCTCGCCGGCCCCCGCTGGTCCGGACGCCGCGCGCCGAGTGGCCGCCAGCAACCCGGGCGACGGATACCCCTTGGTGGGATATGCCTCCTTGGCCATATCGAGCTGACCGGCCAGGTACTGGAAATTGCCGATCATCCGCAGGCCGGTCTCGACACCTTTCCCGGTCTCTTCATGCACATAGAGGAAGTTGGCCGAGGCCAGCTGGTTGTTCACGAACTCACCGGCGGGCGTGCAGTTGGCGATGCGCCGCCTGTACTCCTCGACCCGCTCTTCCTGCTGCTTGAAGGTCGTGAAGTTCACGCCCAGCGCACCCATGCCCCGATCGGCGGCGTCCAGCTCGGTGCCCGGCGTCGACACGGCCACCCACATCGGCGGGTGCGGCTTCTGATACGGCTTGGGCAGCACGGCCCGGGTCGGCATCGAGAAGTACTCGCCGTCGAAGCCGAAGCGTTCCTTCACCCACATCTGGGGAATGGCGTGCACGAACTCGTCCCAGCTGTTCTTGGTCTCGTCGGGATTGGCCCGGAAACCGCCCAGCTCGGTCCAGGTGGCCGAACGGCCGGTACCGAACTCCAACCGCCCCCCGGAGAGGATGTCCAAGACGGCCGCCCGCTCCGCGATCTTGATCGGATGGTTGAACTGCGGGACGCAGATCACGATGCCGTGGCCGACCCGGATGTTCTTGGTCTGCATGGCGCACGCTGTCAGGAACAGCTCGGGCGCAGAGCAGTGGCTGTACTCCTCGAGGAAGTGATGCTCGACCGCCCACACCTGCTCGAAGCCCAGCTCGTCCGCCAGACGAACCTGCTCCAGCGCGTTCATGTAGACGGTTCGCTCGCTTTCCCCGTCCCATGGACGAGGCACGGACAGCTCGTAGAAGATCCCGAACTTCATCCCCTGCTGCCTTTCCCCCAGTCGTGGCGCACGCCCGACGCCGGGAGATTACCGGGTGTCCGGGCCGCGGGGAGCCCGGTAGTAGCGTCGCACCATGCCTGTCCGCCCCGACGAGGAACGCATCGCGCTCTTCCTGGACTATGAAAACCTAGCCATCGGCGCTCGCGACCACCTCAGCGCGGCCTTCGACGTGAAGCCGGTCGCCGACGCGTTGGCCGAGCGGGGAAGGGTCGTGGTGCGCAAGGCCTACGCCGATTGGACGAGCTTCAAGGAAGACGGTCGCTCGCTTGCCCACCACCACATCGAGCTCATCGAGATTCCGCAGCGGATGGGTGCGGTCCGCAAGAACGCAGCCGACATCAAGCTGGCCGTGGACGCCATCGAGCTGTGCTTCGAGCGTGACTACATCTCGACCTTCGTCATCGGCACCGGCGACAGTGACTTCACCCCGCTGGTGCTGAAGCTCCGCGAGCTCAACAAGCTCGTCATCGGCTTGGGCGTCGGTCCCTCGACTTCGAACCTGCTGCCGCCGGCCTGCGACGAGTTCCTGTTCTACGAGCAGCTCCAAGGCGTCGACCTTCCGGTGACGAGGCGCCGGCGCGGCAGGGCTGCGGTGGCCGCCGCCCCCGACCCCGACGAAGATCGCCGTCCCGAGAGCACCCGCCAGCCCCGCGACCCGGCCGCGCTCGACCTGCTGATCGTGCAGACACTGTCCGGCATGGAGCGGTCGGCGGCCGGGCCCGTCCTGGCGTCGACCCTGAAGCGGGCGATCCTCCGCAAGGACCCCACCTTCCAGGAGGCCGAGTACGGCTTCCGAGGTTTCCTCGAGCTGATCCGGAACCTGGAGAAGCGCAGCATCGTGCGTCTCGGCCAGGGTGTCTCCGCGGGCGATCCCGAGGTGCAGCTGCCTGACAACGTGCGGGGCGAGGACGACGCGTTTGCCCTACTGAGAGATGTGGTCAACGAGCTCTCCCAAGAGCGACACAAGCGTCCTGTGGTGCTGTCGGGACTCAAGAACACGTTGCGCAAGAAAGAGCCGCAGTTCTCGGAGAAGCAGTTCGGCTACGGCGGGTTCCTGCAGTTCTGCCAGGCAGCCCGGGCGAGAGGTTTCGTATCGCTCGACTGGGACGACAATGCCGAGGACTACGTGCTGCGCCCAGCCGAAGCGGCCTGATTCACCTTTCGTATCCGGCTGTCGGGTCGTATCCGGCTGTTGGGTCGTATCCGGCTGTCGGGTCGTTCGTCCCATTGCGCGGCGACCCCAATGGCACCACGAAAAGTGCTTGTGTGGACGCGAAAAGCGGCGAATGTGGGCGGGAGACGGTCAAACATCGCCGCAGCGAAAACTTCGTGGCGCCCCGGCAACCGGGTCGTGACGGCGCGTGAACCCTCGGTAAAGCGCGCTGGTGGCGGCGCGCTCAGCGTGTTCACTGGTCGGCAGGCGCCGGGCGAGAGACTGGCGACGGCGACAGAACGGCCCCCCGGCCCAGTGAACGTCGCGGAGAGGTCCGAGCGGACGGGACTCCCTGCCGTAGCAGGTACGGAGCATCCGCAAGGCCCTGTCCGCACAAGCGCAGAGGAAACGCCATGAACCCCCGACTGTTCAACCTGCTGCTCAACGAGATGCGGAGCCATCGCGGCCACGCCGATCGCCTCGAGCGCCTGGTGCTGAGCGCGGCCAGACCCCGGCCACCGTTACCCAGGGGAGGGCCTTTGCCTCCCCGCCCCGTCAACCGGCCTGGAGGGCACTGAGCCCGAGGGCCTGGCGCGTCTGGTCGCAGGTGGCCAGCGGCCGACCGAACTTGGCGGCCATGGTCACCACCTCGGCGACCAGCTCGGCGTTGGTCGGCTTGCGAGGACCTCCGTAGTCCTCCAGGCCGACCCGCACATGACCGCCGCGCTCCATCGCCAACTCGGCGAGGCCGCTTTCGACGACGTCGCCGCCGGGTACGCCGACCATCCACGGAATGGGCGCATCGCCGAGCAGGCGGAGATAGGTATCGAGCGCCCAGTCGGTGGCCGGCAGGCCGAAGTAGCTGGTGGGACCGGAGAAGTAGAACTGGAGCTTGCAATGGTTGGGCAGCGTCCCGGCCTCGAGATGCCCGAGCACCATGCGGAGAAAGCCGGGCTCGAAGATCGATACGTGCACGGCCACGTCGTGCTCACGGCACCAACGAAACATCCAGTCGATGTCGGCCGGGCTGTTCTCGTAGGGAATCTCGGTGGCGGCCACGGTGCCGTTGGCCCGTCGACCCGTGAGATTCACCGACCCCGGATCGGCGACCGCCATGCCGAGCACGCCGGCCGCGTGGAGATCGGTGATGTGGGCGTAGCGGTCTTGGATCCGCCGGCCGCGGCCGCCCCCGGCCATGGTGGGGTAGAGAATGGCGTCGGGGCGTTCTTCAAGCACGGGGCGCCACGCCTCGAGATAGGCCTCGCTGGAATGGCGGCCGGTGGGATGACCGAGTACGTCATCATCGGTGTGGTTGTGCACGATGGCCGCTCCTGCCGCCAAGCAGGCCCGGGCATCCTCCGCGATCTCGGCTGCGGACCTGGGGCTGTGCGGCTGCCGCCGCTGCGGGGTGGCCCCGTTGATGGCGGCCTCGATGATGACGGGCTCGGTTCCGGTCATGAGCGCCTCAAGTCCTTCCAGGGAACGCCCTGCTCGGTCTGGGGTTCCTTGGGTAGGCCTAGCACTCGCTCGCCGACGATGTTGCGCTGGATTTCGGAGCTGCCCGAATAGATCGTCCCGGGGCGGGCTCCGATGAAGTTCGTGACCCAGGCCTGCGACGAGTAGGGGGCGCCCACATCGTCCCAGCCCACGCCCGAGGCGGCTTCGCGACCGGACGGGGCCGTGGCCGCGGGGCCGATGATGTCCAGCGCAAGCTCGGTGAGTGCCTGGTGGTAGTGCGACCAGTTCAGCTTGTTGAGTGACGACTCGGGGCCCTGGCTGTACCCCCGCAGCGAGGCGGTCACCGTGCGCATGCCGAGGTAGCGCATGATCTCGACCTTGCTGAACGCCCAGGCCAGCCGCTGACGGATGACCGGGTCTTCGGTGCGGCCCATCTCCCGGGCGGTCTTGGTGAGTCGCTCCCACTCTTCGCGGTGGCGGATGCCGGCCACGGTGGCATCGTCGCCGCGTTCAAAGGCCAGCAGGGTGTTGGCGACTGCCCAGCCGTTGTTGATGCCGCCGACGACGTTGGCCGCGGGCGTACGGGCGTCGGTGAAGAACACCTCGTTGAAGTCGTGGTGGCGAGCGGCGTTGATCAGCGGCCGCACCTCGATGCCCGGCTGGTCGAGCGGGCAGAGCAGGAACGAGATGCCCTTGTGCTTGGTGACGTCCGGGTCGGTGCGGCACAGCACGAAGATCCAGTTGGCCCGGTGGCCACCGCTGGTCCAGATCTTCTGGCCGTTGATCACCCACTCATCACCGTCGAGCAGAGCCCGCGTGCCGAGCGAGGCGAGGTCGGAGCCGGAGTTCGGCTCGGAGTAGCCCTGGCACCAGACGTCCTCGCCCGAGAGGATCCGGGGCAGGAAGTACTTCTTCTGCTCCTCGGTGCCCCAATGCAGGATCGTGTGGCCGAGCATCGAGATGGAGAACCCGTCGTTGTCGTTGCCCGTGGGGACGCCGGCGCGGGCAAACTCCTCGGCCAGCACCGTGCGTTCGATCAATGACAGGCCGGCCCCGCCGTACTCCTTGGGCCACGCCACAGCCAGCAGGTCGTTGTCGGCGAGGATGTGGCGCCAGTCGTTGATGAACTGGGCGCGGGCCTCGCCGTCGAGCGTCCCGAGGCCGGTCCAGCCCGGAGGCAGGTGCTCGGCGAGGAAGGCCTGGATCTTCTCGCGGTAGGCTTCGGCTTCGGCGGTGTAGCGCGGGTCCATGGATGCGTGAGACTCCCGGTGCGAGCGTGTCGGCCCATTCTGCCGCGCCGTGCCTCCATGGGCCACGTAGCTCCTTGGGCATCAGGCGGGCTGATCGGGGTCGGCGTGACCGCATCCCGCCGTCGGGAATGCGCCTACCATCCGCGCAGCCTGTATGAGGGGGTCCGTCATGGCGCATCCGATTCGGTTCGGGGTCACGCTGCCGCAGATCAAGCGCACTTGGGCAGAGGCCAGCGCCGCTGCCCAGGAGTTCGACGAGCTGGGCTACGACTCGGTGTGGGTGTGTGACCATCTCTACGGCGTGCCGAACGGCGAGATACCGATCCTCGAGGCGTGGTCGGAGCTGGCTGCGGTGGCTGCTATCACCAAGCGGGTCAGGCTGGGGTCGCTGGTGACGCCGCCCCTGTTCCGCAACGCCGGCGTGATGGCGAAGCAGCTGGCGACCATCGACCACATCGCCGGGGGCGGACGGGTCATTGCGGGCCTCGGTGCCGGCTGGTTCAAGGACGAGTTCGAGGGCTACGGCTGTCCGTTCCCCTCTACTCGTGAACGGCTGGCGGCGTTGGACGAGGCGTGCGAGGTGCTGAAGCTGTGCTGGACGGAGGATCGGGCCAGCTTCGACGGCAAGTGGTTCTCGCTGAAGGACGTGGTGTGCCAGCCGCGGCCAGATCCCCGGCCGCCCATCTTGGTGGGTGGTGCCGGTGAGCGAGTGCTGATGGGCATCGCCGCCCGCCACGCGGACATCTGGAACAACACGGCCGTGACGCAAGGAGAGCTGGGCGGCAAGGTGGCTGCGTTGCGGCGCCGATGCGAGGAACTGGGGCGGGACCCCGATTCGATCGAGGTGTCACAGCAGTGCACCGTCGTGATCGCGGAGAACGAGGCGGACGCGGCCGACGCGCTGTCGAAGGCGGGGAAGGTATACGGCGGGCATATGGGTGCTGGTCTCGAGGCGCATGGCATCTGGGGTCACCCGGATCGGGTGATCGACCGGGTGGAGCGTCACATCGACCAGGGGTGCTCGACCTTCGTGATCGAATTCTTCGGGCGGGACACCCGCGTGCCGGCCCGGCTGTTCGCCGAGACCGTG
>JAXDQG010000289.1:0-3502 GCA_034667945.1 Acidimicrobiia bacterium
GTTCGTCTTCGCCGGCTCGGCGATGGCCGCCGGTGGCGGGATCGCGATGGTGTTCACGCCGGTGGAGGAGGCGGGGCCGGCACGGAAGATGGCCGCGGCCGGGGCGGCGATCGAGCTGGGGGCGTTGTACACGGTGGAGGAGAGCGGCGGTATCGAGAGCGAGCCGTACCACCTGGGCCGGGCCGGCAAGCTGATGCAGGCAGCCAAGACGTGCACCGCCGCAGGCGCCGGGCTGACCCTGGTGGCCGGGCGCACCCGTGCTGGGCAGATTGCGTCAGGAACGCTTCTCGCGGCGGGCTCGCTGCTCACCCGGTTCGGTGTCTTCGACGCAGGCATGGCCAGCGCCAGGGACCCGAAGTACACCGTCATTCCCCAGCGCGAGCGCCTCGCGGCTCGTGCCGAAACGAGGCGGGTCGAGCATGCCTAGCTTCACCGTGGTGGTCCTCCGGCGCACCGCGCGCACGAGGCCAACCTGAGCCGAGCGGCCCTATGCCCCCTGTGGACGGCGAGTGGTCGGCAGCCGTCGTCCAGGACCTGGCGGGGTTGGATGCGCGCCCGAGGGGGGAGTCGGCTCGGTCCACGACCGAACTCCCGGTTGGCCGTCACGGAGGTCAGCGGGACGAGGCACAGCGCTGGACCGACGCTGCAGGCCTACATTGCTTGAGTTCCTCCGACCGACCTCAGCTGATCTGGGTCCCCGCTCCGGCAGGGGCACTCACGGGGCGGGACGGACGACCCCGCAGCGGCAGGCGTACAGAGTCGCGTTGCTGAACGGGTCGTCGCGCCAGTACCGGAACCAGTGCACGTGCGGGCGCGCTACGCGCCGCAGTGACCGGAGCGGAGGCGTCATGGGACACATCTCGTGACTGCCTCTGGCGACCACGTGGCCCCGACGATCGTCAGCCAGCTCATGGGCCCTCCCGGGGGCACGGCCTGCGCCCTGTAGCGATCGGGGCGCTCCGGTTCCGGCACGGTTCCGGTACCTCTTTCCGAGTACATCGCAGAACAGGCCGCGATCGCGTCCCATTTCGTGCGGAGACGACGCGTCGGGCGACGCGCCTGCCCGGCGTGACGGACGGGTACTCATCCGTTCCGCTGGGCGACAGGGGGCAGGCGCACTGCTTCGTGCGCTACCCGGACGGGGCAGCGACCGATGTGCGCGCAACTGTCCAGGCCAGGCCGGCCTCAGGAGCACGTGTCAGTAGGCCCCGGGGCACCGCACCACGGCGCGGATCGTCCGCAGCAGAATGGCGAGATCGAGCCCGAGCGACCAGTTGTCGACGTACCGGACGTCCACTTCCACGGCCTGGTCCCAGTTCAGGTCGGACCGGCCGCTGACCTGCCAGAGGCCGGTGATACCCGGCTTCACGAGCAGTCGCCGGTGCATGTCCGGGCCGTACCGTGCGACCTCGCGCTCGAGGGCTGGTCGCGGGCCGACGAAGGACATCTCCCCCTTCAGCACGTTGATGAACTGGGGGATCTCGTCCAGCGAGTAGCGCCGCAGGAATCGGCCCACCGGGGTGACCCGCGGGTCGAGACGCAGCTTGAACAGCACTCCGTTGCCCTCGTTGCCCTCCAGCAGGGATTCGAGCGCCTGATCGGCATCGAGGACCATGCTGCGGAACTTGAGCATGTCGAATTGCCGACCACGTTTGCCGACGCGGCGCTGTCGGTAGAAAGCCGGACCCGGGCTGGTGAATCGGACGGCAGTGGTGATCGCCAAGAACAATGGTGCGCCCAGGACGAGCAGGAGGGCAGCGCCGACCCGGTCGAGTATCCCCTTGATCAGCCGTCGGTAGCCGCGAAACTCCGGTTCCCGGATCTGGATCAGCGGGACGCTCGTCGTCGGACGCACCTGGAGCCGGTTCGGTGCTACCTCGAGCAGTCCGGGCCCCAGGAGCACATCGACGTTCGTGCCCTCGAGTCGCCAGGACAGAGTGCGCAGGTACTGTCCGGCGGTCTCGCTGGCGGAGGCGACAACGACCGCGTCTGCCCCGACGTCGTCCAGGACAGGCACGACGTCGTCGAGGCCACCCAGCACCGCGACCCCACGCCGTTCGAGGTCCCCCTGCTCCGTGGGGTGAGGCACGCACGCGCCGATGACGCACAGACCGGCAGCGGGATCCCGGTGGAGCCTCTCGGTGAGATCCAGGACGGCGACGTCGCGACCGACCAGCACGACCCGCTTGGTCATGAGCCCGCGTCGCCGGGCAGCATGCAGCCGCCACCGGTTGAGGGCCCGGTTGAGGAGGGTCAGTACGGTCGCTACGGGGACACCTATGAGCAGCAACTTGTCCAGTCCCCTGAGGGCGGCCACGTGAGCGGCATAGCCGGCCACGGCGATCGCGATGATCCCTCCGATGCCTACCCGCCGGTACTCGCCGCTACCGGCACCGTGTCGCCGCTCCGCGTAGGTGCCCAGCGACATCAGAAGCACTGGCCAGGTCAGCGCTCCCATGGCGGTCAGGCCGAATCCCAGAGCCGAGACGGCCCCGGTGAGAGCAACGGTGACGTAGGCCGCCGCGACGGCGGCGACGACGTCCCCGGTGACCAGCGTCGCGGTGTAGGTGACGAGCCACTCCGGACTCATCCGGCGGCGCGCCGTGAACGGGTCGTAGACCGGGCGCTTCAACAGCCGCGGAATCGGGCGTGGTTCCACCTTCGGCCGCACTTCGACGTCTTCAGCCGCAACCAGGGGATCGCGAGCACGGTCGGAGTCCGCGGTGAGAACGGAGTCGGTGGCAAGGGCGTTGTCCAGCCGCTCCTTGAAGGCATCGGTCACCGCTCCTCCTTGTCGCGGCGGCGAGAGGAGGTCAAGCGGCGAAGCCGTTCCTGGCGGGCGGCGAGCACAAGTGGGCGGGCTGGAGGAGGGTCGCGTCGGGCCCGCGCAAGGCGTGGCGCACACGTGGTGAGGGGATGTTCTGAGGAGGCGTGGTGGGACATTGGGCCAGTTCCTCGGCCGGTGCGCACGCTGTGAGCGAGCGCTCTCGAACAAGCTCGGAGCGGCCGTGGAGCCCGAGGGGCGGGCGGCCGGCTACAGCAGTGCCCTGACGTGGTGCGGGCCAGCCGATGGTGGGCGCCCGCGAGGAGGAGGCCGGCGAGCTGCTGGTGACTGCGCCAGAACCAACCGGCCGACGTCGTCCGTGGCAACAGCGCGTTGCCGGACAACCGTGCGAGGCTGCGGCCGATCAACAAGATCTCTCCTTGGCTCGCGTCGCAGCGCCAGGAGGTAACCGCTCCCGACGCTGTCGTCCTGTCGTTGGTGACGCGCACCTTCCGACCGGTCCAAGACACTGGCAACCCCTGAGGCGTCTTTTGCGCACACGCATCGGCCACGTCTCACAGAGGGTGAGCGATTTGATCGATCAAGTATCGAAAATTCCTCGACCTATTCCCCTCGTCCCGGCCACCTCGGAGCCGAACGAGCCGGTCATCCAGCGTTCCCGCTGACCGCCGGCCATGGGGGCCTCTCTGCACCGTCCCGGTCACTACGACGGGCTCG
>JAXDQG010000290.1:0-9133 GCA_034667945.1 Acidimicrobiia bacterium
CGCCGCACTGGCTGATTGCCGGCGGATCAAGACTCGGGCTGCAGGCCGGGCGGCGCATCTCCCGTGACCCGCTGCCAGCCGGCTGCGGCCGCTCGCAGCCCGACCACCCTCGCCACACCGGCGCCGAGGGCGGCGGCGAGCGCCCAGGCCAGCGCCTGGGGCCAGGTGATGCGGCGATCGGCCGGATTGACCGGCGCCTCCGGGCCGCCCAGCCGACTCCAGGCGACGGAGATGACCCGTCGACTCGCCGCCGCGGCCGCGAGACCAGACGCGGCGGCCAAGCCGCGCCAGACAAGCGGCCGCACGCGGCTGTCGCTCGATCGTTCACGGTGGGGGAGGTGCAGCGTTCGCATCGTGGTGCCGGTACCCCCGAACTGTCGGTCGAACACACGCCGAGCCTTGGCGGGCGTCGGCCGACTCGGGCTGGACGTCGGCGAGACTGCCGGAGCCGCCTCGTCCGAAGTACAGGCTGGCGAGTCACGACTGGTCCAGACGGCGGAAGGCGACTTCCTCGAGCAGCAAATGGATGGTGGCCGCGACCGGGATGGCCACCAGCGCACCGAGGATTCCGAGAAGCGAGCCGCCGACCAGCGTGGCAATGATCGACCTTGTGCGACAAGGGCGAAAGGTCGGCGGCCACAGAGCCGACAACGCCAACTGGATCTTCACCGGCAACGCGACGGCACACCACAGCGGGCGACATCTGGACGTGCCGCGCTTCCCGTTGTGAGCTGCCGCCCGCCAACTACCCTCAGCCGAGACGGGAAATACCAGGGGCTGGCCACGGCGGGCGGAAGGGTGGGGCGGCGGCTCGCAGTGCGAGTGGCACTCGGTGGCTGCAATGATCACCGCCATCTCCGCGCAGTCGTCTGTGCACCGGCGAGCCAGCCGGGCGAGGGACTCAACGGACATCTACAGAAAGGCTGAAACGTGGCTCGAGTGCCTCTCATACGCGCTGATGACCCCGATGTCGATCCGAAAGCCGCGGCGCTGCTCCGTGCTGCGGAGGACTCACGGTCCGGCGCCGTCCTGAACGTGCATCGGGCGCTCGCCAATCATCCCGAGTTGATGGAGGCGATCTTCGCCTTCGGTCGGGTGGCCTATTTCCGCAACAGCCTCAACCCGATCCAGCGCGAGCTGGCCTATTACACGTCTGCGGTCGCCAACGACTGCCACTATTGAACGCCCACCCATGTCGTGCTCGGTCGGAGCGCGGGCATCAGCGAAGAGAAGATGGCACATGTTCTCTCGGATCCACTTCCGGAGGGACTGTTCCCGCCGGATGAAGCGGCCATCGTCGTATTCGCTCGTCAGTCGACCCGGATGGAGCCCATCGACAACGCCACCTGGAGCGCACTCAAGGAGCACTTCAGTACCCGCCAGATCATGGAAATCACCTTCACCATCGGTCTCGACCAGATGATCAGCCGGTTCCACGCGGCCGTACGGACTGACGTCGACGACGAGACGTTGGACGCCTTGCACGACTCCTGTCCGGTGCGGCTCCCGCCGCTCCCGCCGGAGGGTGGCTCGGGGGCGTAGGGCGCAAACGTATTTCCGCGCGCGGGCGCTGGGAGATCTCGCAGGCCGAACGTCGTCAGTTTTTCACAGAGACTGCATAGACCGCCACCATTAGCGGTATTCTCAGACGCACCTGTCTGACTGTGGCTAAGCGCACAGCCAAGCACCGAACGACGAGGGGCGTGTGGTGATTGGCCAGTCACGGATCCGTTCACGACCCGCTGCGTACTGACGTGGATGCTCCAGATCGTTCTCCCTCTCGGAAGACCGCTCCAACTGGGCTCGAGGTGAGCCGCGGCCAGCGCTGGTCTGCTGCCTTGGAGCAGCTCCGTGCCGGCGGGTCATTGAAGACGGCAGCCGAGCGGTCCCATGCAGAAGCGGCCGGCATGCTCGAAGGGATGTCCGACCGGGAGAAGGATCGGTTCCACACCCGAATGCTGGATGCAATCGGTCAAGCAGTCGTCGTGACCGACCCCGCGGGGCGCGTGCTCGAGTGGAACAAGGCGGCGACGGCCATGTACGGCTGGGCCGCCCATGAAGCAGCCGGCCTTCCGATCTCGGTCCTCATTCCGTCCGATGACCTCGCGGGGCAGGCGCACGATGTCCGCCGTCGCATGCAGCTGGGCGAGGTCTGGTCGGGCGACTGCTCGGTGCAGACGCGTGATCACGGCACCCGACGAATCTCGATGACGCTGAATCCGGTCGCCGACGATACGGGTCGGCTCAGCGCCGTCATCGCGGTGTCGACAGAGATGTCCCAGGGCCACCGGGCCGAGGACGTCATGCGAGAGCACTCGGCCATCGTCGAATCGTCGGCCGACGCCATTCTCGGCAAGACGCTGGACGGCATCATTCGCAGCTGGAACAACGCGGCCACCGCTCTCTACGGCTACGAGCCAGAGGAGGTCATTGGTCGTCACGTCAGCCTGATCTGTCCTCCCGACCGCCTCGAAGAGCTCAACGAACTGCTCGACCGGCTGCGAAAGAACGGGCAGGGCACCCACATCGAAACCACGCGCCGACGCAAGGACGGGAGTCTCGTCGAGGTCTCGCTCACGGTTTCGCCCATCAGGGATGGCGAGGGCGATGTCGTCGGCGCCTCGGCCAGCGCCCGTGACATCAGCGCTCGGAAGCACATCGAACGCGCCGCGGCCGAGGATCGGCTCCGCCTCGAAGAGGCGCAACGTATCGCCGAGTTGGGCAGCTTCGAGTACGACCTCCACGACGGGACCTTGCGCCGCTCCAAAGAGCAGTGCCGGCTACTGGGCACCACCGAATCGGAAAGCCAGGGGTTGGACGCGTTCCTCGCGCTCGTCCACCCTGACGATCGCCAAGAAGTCATCGCCGCAATGGAAGCGGTGTGTTCTCTCGGCACGCCCGTCGACGACGTGCATCGGGTCGTGCGACCGGACGGCGAGCTCCGATGGGTGCACATCCGCGCCAGCCGGGCGCCCGAGCGACCAGGGGCGCCCAGCCGAGTTGTCGGCACGATGGAGGACGTCACCGAGCGCAAGCGCGTGGAAATAGAGCTTCGCGAGGCCGAGACCCGTGTCCGCCTCGGCTTCGAATACTCCGCTATCGGGGTCGCCATGATCGACCTGGCCGGACGTTTGACGATGGTGAACCCGGCTATGTGCGACCTGCTGGCACGAGATGAGCCCGGGCTGCTCGGTCGGGAATTCCGGGAGTGCGTTCATCCGGAGGATCGATGGCCCGACCACCCATCGATGACCGAACTGCTGGCCCCCGAAGTTGACAGCCTCAAGAGCGAGATGCGCCTTGTGCGTCCGGACGGCCAGTTCCTGTGGGCACTCACCAACTTGTCGCTCGTACGCAAGGACGACGGCGAGCCGGCCTACGTGTTCGCCCAGGTCCAGGACATCGCCGATCGCAAGGAAACCGAGCAGGCGCTCGAACGTCTGGCGCTGCACGACCAGCTCACGGCGCTGCCCAATCGGTCCTTGCTGACCGACCGGGTGCACCACGCCATGGAACGGACGCGGCGTCATGCCGCGGTCGTGGCTCTGCTCTTCCTGGATCTTGACCGCTTCAAGCTGATCAATGACAGCCTGGGACACGGTGCGGGCGATCAGATCCTGGTTGCCGTGGCTGACCGTCTCCGAGCGACCCTCCGGCCCTGCGACACGATCGCCCGTTTCGGTGGAGACGAGTTCGTGGTGGTCTGTGAGGATTTGGGCGACTCGTCGCAAGCCGTTGTCATCGGTGAACGACTCGCCCGCGCCCTGGAGCCGCCCTTTGCCGTGGAGGGCCGGGAGGTCTTCGTGACGGCCAGCATCGGCATCGCCATCGTGGGCGAGGGCGACAGCGCCGAGGATGTCATTCGCAAGGCCGATGCCGCCATGTACCGGGCGAAAGACCGGGGCCGAGCCCGCGTGGAGGTCTTCGACGAGGCGCTCCACCAGCGAGCAGCGGAGCGGTTCGAGACCGAGATGGCCCTGCGCAGGGCGCTGGACCGCAAGGAGTTCCGGCTGACTTATCAGCCGGTTGTCCGCCTCGTCGAGCCGGCGGTCGTCGGCTGCGAGGCGTTGCTGCGCTGGATGCATCCCGACCGCGGCATGGTCAGCCCGGCCGACTTCATCCCGCTGGCCGAGGACACCGGTCTCATCATGCCGATCGGCGCGTGGGCGCTCCGGACGGCGTTGCAGCAGGTGCAGCAGTGGCGTTCCGAGATCGCCGGGTGCGAGAGGCTATGGGTCGCCGTCAATCTCTCAGCTGTCCAGCTCTTGGCTCCCAACCTGGTCGAGGTCGTGGCCGAGGGCCTGCGGTGCAGTGGCATCGACCCTGCTGCGGTGCACCTCGAGATCACCGAATCGGTGGTTATGCGAGACGTCGAGCGGTCGATCGAAACGCTGGTCGGCCTGAAGAACCTCGGCGTCGGCATCGCGGTTGACGATTTCGGCACGGGGTACTCGTCCCTCAGCTACCTCAAGCGGCTTCCGATCGACACGCTCAAGATCGACCGATCGTTCGTCGATGGGCTGGGGACCGAGACCAATGACTCGTCGATCGTCAGCGCGATCGTCAGTCTTGGACATGCTCTTGGCCTGGACCTCGTGGCCGAGGGCGTCGAGACCGCCAAACAGCTCGAAGCTCTCCAGGATCTCGAATGCGACCTGGCGCAGGGCTACCTTTGGGCCAAGCCGGTGCTTCCCGACGAGTTCCTCGCCGCGGTGCGGGACGTGGGAGAACTGCTGGAGGCGTCCGCTGCCCCAACCGCGCCCCTTCTGCATGGTGGTCCGGTGAGCTCGTCCATGCCGTCCGCTCACGCTTGACGCAACCTGGTCGTCATCCCGCAAGCGGCTGATCCACCGTCCAGCAGTGGAGGCTCCGGCAGGGCGGAGGGGTAGTCGGTAGTCTCCGGCGAGCAGGAGGTCGGTGGCATGGCACAGCCCCAAGACCTGGAACGCCCGTTGCTCATTGGCGCCACTGCGGCTGATCCCCGCAACGTGGTCACGATCTGGAACGCGCTTCGACGCTGGTTCATCGATCACGGCATGCCGATGGAGTACGCCCTGTTCTCCACCTATGACGCGCTCTGTGCGGCGTTACTGGACGGGTCGGTCGACATCGCCTGGAACGCCCCGATGGCCCATGCGCAGAGCTTGCTGGTGAGCGATGGTGCCTGCCGGACCTTGGCTATGCGCGACACCGACCGGGACGTGCGCACGGTGATCGTCGCGTTGACGAGTTCTGAGATCGCGACTGTCGGGGACCTTCGGGGCCGAACTGTCGCCCTCGGTGTCCCGACATCGACGGAACTGCGGCTCATCCCCGCTCATCAGCTACGAGCCGAGGGATTCAACCTCGAGACGGATTGTGTGCACGCGGACATCGAGCCGCGGCCGTCGTCGAACGGCGTGCGCTGGGTCGACGATTTTCTCATCTTCGACGCCGTAAAGGACGGGCGGGCTGATGCGGGCGTGATCTTCGAGCCGTGGCTCGACCACCTGGTGCGCAAGCGGGGCCTGGACCCTGGGGACATCACGGTGATCTGGCGCAGCCAGCCCTTCTGCCACTGCGCCTTCACCGCCCGGGCGGAGCTGCCCAGGGACGTCGGCGATTTGTTCGTCGAACTGCTCACAGCGATGGATGGTGACGCCGACCCTGCGGTTGCGGAGATGATGCGACTCGAGCACCTCACGCGCTGGCTGCCGGCCGACGACCAGGGCTGGCGGGGCGTCATGGACGCCATCCGAGCCCGCAAGCTCGAGGGCTCGACGTTCAACTGAGTCACGGACAGGTACGGATCATGTCGCATGAGCTGGTCGTCGATTCCGCGGCGCTGCGGAATCAAGTGCGGGACAAGTACCGAGATTCGCCGGCGTCGCCGACCCTTATGCCTTGCGCCGGCTCGAGCGGAGTGAGCGAGTCGTCGACGTCGGTTCCGGAGCGGGCTTGGCGGCTAGTGCGGGCTGGTTCCTTTTGGCGATTGAGGAATCTCGTAGGCGCACCACTCGCCTCCGCCTCGAGGATGCGCCTCCCAACGGGAGATGTAGTGCTCGAGGAACACCTGGCCGACGAGCTCGCCGCGGGTGCGCACTCCCGTCTTGCCGAAGATGGCCTTCAAATGGTCCTGGACGGTGTACGGCGACACATTGAGGACCTGGGCGATCTCTTTGGTCGAACGGCCCTGGATGCACAATTGGGTGACCTGACGCTCCCGGTCGGAGAGTCCGTAAGCCAGCGCGACGAGGGGAACGACCTCGCTGGGGGCGGCGGGCTGGATGATGACCGCGGTCCGGCCGTCGGTCCCGCCTGACAACTGCGTGCCGTAGAGGAGGAGCCACCGGCCGGAGCGGGTCTGCGCTCGGCTACGGGCCGCCAACGACAAGGGGTCCTGGCCGGAGCTCAGGCTGCGGGCCCGCGCCGCCACGATCTGAACGAGCTTGGAGTCGGCTGGGGTGGTCGGCGGCGGGATCTCGATCATCTCGGCGATCCAACGCTCGGCGGCTGGCGAGATGGACTCGAGCTTTCCCTTCTCGTCGAATATCACCACGCCCGGCGCATCCTCGCTGTGGACGTCGGCCACGACCGTGTTCACGAGGAGTGCGCGTCGGAAAGCTTCGGCGAATGGCTCGCACAGGTTCGTGACCAGGCTGACGTCAGCTTCGGTGAACCATGGCTCGTCGCCGTCCCGGAGAAAGGCGGCGGCTCCCCAATAGACCCCGTCTGCCACGAACGACGCCCGTAGCTCATCGCCGATCCCGTATGCCTCGTGGGAGCGATGGCGGGCGCTGCGGGAAAGGTCGCCATGCGTGGCCAAGCTGGTGGCACCGGCCAGTCGGCCGCTGCGGGCCAGGAACCACCACTTGTTCACATCCTCGACGACGTACTCGTACTCCGCGAGCCACGCGCCGGAACAGCCCACGTTCTGGTTGAGGCTGCCGGTGAAGAGCACAGTGCCGGGATCGACCGTGTGCCAGCAGTTGCGCTCGAAGCCGATGACCCGCCTGAGTACCTCGCTGGCCGCAGTGGCGAAGCTCACCCAGTCGAGGTTCCGCCGTGCGAGCGCGCTGACCTCGGCACGAGCGCTGCGGACCATGCTGCGGTTCACGGTCGAAACGGTAGGTGACGTGGGTTGCCCCGACTACCCCCCGATTCTGGGATGGTCGCCGCCGAAGTCCCCGCGTGCCTGGGATTGGCGGGGCCGCCCGGTTCGCTCAAGTTGTCGGCAAGCCACACAGGGAGCGGACCCATGGCACCGTCAACGTCCACCGAACGCACCGTCGGCGAATCGCCGCCGTTGCCGCCCACCCCCGAGCCGATCATGGCACTGGCCTCGGGATTCATGTCAGCCAAGCATCTCTTCGCCGCCAGCGAGCTGGGCCTCTTCGAAGCACTGGCGGACTCGCCCGCGTCGATCGAAGCGCTCGCGGCACGCACCGGCCTGACCCCGCGCGCTGCGCGGATCAGCGCCGATGCCATGGTCGCTCTGGGCCTGCTGCAGCGCACCGGGGATCTCTACCGAAACGGGGACACCGCGGCGGCCTTCTTGTCCGGCGGCGGTCCGGGTGATCTGCGCCCCTTCCTTCGCTTCTGGGACAAGCTGAGCTTCCCGGCTTGGTCCGGCCTGGCCACCGCCCTCGGGTCCGGCCCGGCACAGGAGATCGTGGAACTCGACGAGTCCCTCCAGGAGATCGCCTCCGCCGGCATCGAGGCCATCCTGGCCGGGCCGGCAGCCGCCTTGGCGCACAACGTCGACTTCAAGGGCCACGGCCGCCTGCTCGACATCGGCGGTGGGACCGGCTCGTGGTCGATTGCCGCGGTCTGCGCCAACCCACACCTCACCGGAACGGTGTTCGAGCTTCCTCCCGTCGCCAAGATCGCCTCCCGCCGCATCGCGGCGGCCGGTCTCCAGGACAAGATCGGAGTGACCGCGGGCGACGCGCTCGCGGGTCCCCTTCCCACCGGCCACGACGTGTGTCTCATGGCAAATCTCGTCCACTACTTCTCGCCCGAAGAGAACCGCGATTTGCTGGCCAATGTGCGTCGGGCAGTGGAGCCCGGGGCCCGGCTGCTCGTGGCGGACTTCTGGACCGATGCCACCCACACCAAACCGCTCATCGCTGCGCTGATGGCAGGCGAGTTCGCCGTGCATGTCCGGCACGGCGACGTCTACAGCGTCGACGAGGGTCGCCAGTGGTTACAAGGCACAGGCTGGAGCTTCGTCGACCACACCAGCCTCGCCGGACCGGTCAGTGTGCTCATCGCCGAAGCTGCGTCCTGAGAAACCCACGCGGACGACGCGGCGTGAGCGCAGATGACCTCGCGCTCCGATTGGTTCATTGACGGTTCATCGTCTCGATGTATCTCGGAAATCGTCGGCGGGGCATCTTGCCCGGGTGCGTGTCAGGGTGGGTTGTGAGTTCGTGCAACGGGCCGAGAACCGGGTCCCTGCGATTGTTCAGGTCGAGCCGCGACCGGACACGGTCACCAAGTTGGCTCGGTCGAGCCTGGATAACCAGCCTCCGGCGCCGTCCGCCACGTACTTCGACGGATTCGGCAATCTTTGCCGGCGCCTCACGTTCCCGGCGGGCCCGTCGACATTGCGCTACGACGCTCTCGTCGATATTCCGCCCGTCGAGGACCCCGTTGACCTGACAGCTGAGGAGATCCCGGCGGAGCAGCTGCCGTCCGAGACGCTGCTGTTCACGCTGCCGAGTCGTTTCTGCCCTTCCGACGAGCTCGGCACAGTCGCTTTCGAGCTGTTCGCCGGCGTGAAGCCCGGATGGTCCCGGGTCCAGGCCATTTGCGACTGGGTTCACGACGCGGTGGCATTCGGGTACGGGACGAGCGGACCCACAACGACGGCATCGCACGTCTTCGAATCGCGCAAAGGCGTTTGCCGTGATTTCGCTCATCTGATGGTGACGTTCTGCCGGGCTCGGATCGGGCGGGGTCGTGATGCTCTCTCGACGTCGCAATGATGACGTCCTTCGGCGCACTCGAGCTGCAATCCATGATCGTCTGGGCAGACGAGGTCGCCGAATGATCGAGCTGGGGCGCGGATCGGGTTCCCGCCCGTTGGCCTGGGACGCGGTGACAACGACACTCAGCCTGCAGCAGCGCGTGCGGTACGACTACGAGCGAC
>JAXDQG010000291.1:0-5884 GCA_034667945.1 Acidimicrobiia bacterium
ATCGTCGAAACGGTGCTCCAAACGCGCGAGCTCACCGAGGACTGCCTCGGCTCGAACGTCCAGCCAGGGGTCTTGCACCGTCTGGAGCGACCGTTCCACTGCGGCGCACGCCTCGGCCGCCCGAACCACATCACCGGCGCTGTTCGCTGCTCGGGCCGCCAACAAGGCATTCGCCGCCTGTTCCCACCGACCTTCGAGACCGGCATAGAGCGCAGCGCTTTGATCGGTGAGGTCGAGCGCGTGTTGCCAGTGACCCTGGTGTGACACGACATACGCGAGGAAATGGGAGCATCGTGCCCGAAGCGCGACATCTGGACTGCTTGTGGCCAGGGCATCGGCTGTCCTGACGTGAGACAACGCGGCGTCGAGATCGCCGGTGGAGGCCTCGATCCATGCGGCGAGCAGCAAACCCGTGGCCTGATCTCGATGCGATACCTCTCCCGCCGCCGCCTCGAGTCCTGCCGCCGCCTCGAGCGCCGCATGGAGACGCTGTGCTCCTCGGCTGTCGCCGAGGACGATCCAGGCCCAACCAAACCCCAGGGCGATGGCAAGCCCCAGCGGGGGATCGTTCCGGGCGCACCAGGTCAGAGCGGCGTCGATGTTGGCGCGTTCCGTCCGAGCGAGTGCGAGGTGCTCGGCCTGGGCAGGGCTGCGGACGCCCTCAGTCGACGATGCGGCTGCGGCGGCGAACCAGGCGGCGTGCGCGCCCATCGCGACGTCGTGAGCCCCCGCCTCGGCCATGGTGTCGAGCGCGAATGCGCGGACGCTGTCCAGGAGCCGGTAACGGACGGCACCCGATTCCGGATCGTCTTCTGCGATGAGCAGTGAACGGCTCGCGAGCCGGCTGAGCACGTCGATCGCGGCTGAGCGTGGCACATCGAGCACTTCGAGGACATGCTCCACTGCCGGTAGCGACGCGCTACCCGCGAAAGTCGCCAGCGCCCAAAGTCCCTTTTGGTCATCGGGGAAGAGCAGGTCGTAGCTCCACCCGATCGTGGACTTCAGTGCCCGTCGTCGCTCTGGTCGACGGCTGGTCGGGTCCTGCAGCAGGTTGAAGCGATCGTCGAGCCGGCGTGTGATCTCTGCGACCGACAGCGTCCTGGTTCTCGCCGCGGCCAACTCGATTGCCAACGGGAGGCCGTCGAGGGACCGGCAGAGCTCCGCCACGTCGTCTGCGCCCTCTCCGAGCCGATGCCGACCATGCGTCGTAGCTCGGCGGGCGAACAGCTCGACGGCGTCGGCGACCGACAGCGGAGCCACTTCGAAGATGGCCTCGCCGTCGACCCCGAGCGATGTCTGGCTGGTGCACAGAATGCGTAATGGGGGGCAGCGGTCGAGAAGCCGAACCGCCAGATCAGCGACGTCTTCGACAACGTGCTCGCAGTTGTCCAGGATGAGGAGCGCTTCGTTGGCCCTGAGCCGGTCGACCAACGCGGGCTCTCCGCCCGTCGCTCGCAAGGCCGCAATGAGCGCGTCGATGATCCCCGTCCCGGTGGTCGCTGCTTCGAGCCGGATGAGCCAGATCCCACCGATGGCGAAGGTTCCGGACGAGAGCAGTCGTCGGCCGACCTGGATCGCCAGAGCGGTCTTGCCGACGCCACCCGGGCCCACGACCTCGACGAGCCGTGCTTCCCCTACGAGGTTCGACAGCGAATGGAGCTCGCGCTCACGGCCAACGAGTTCGACGGTCATCGACGGCAAGTTCGAGGACGCTACGTTGGACGCCTCCACTGCAGTGGCACGCAGCGACTCGTCGTGGCTGAGCACCTGGTGCTCGAGCTCCCGCAGGCGCGGGCCCGGCTCCAGGCCGAGCTGCTCGCCGAGCTGGCGACGGACGCGTTGGTAGGCGGCCAAGGCGTCGGTTTGGCGGCCGGCGCGGTACAGCGCCGTGATCAACAGCTCCCACAGCCGCTCGTGGAACGGAACGGCGTCCACCGCTACTTCGAGGTCACCGATCACGTCGGCTGGGTCGCCCAGTCGCAGCCGCGCCGAGAACAAGGTTTCCAGCAGGGTGGTCCGTGCCGCTTCGAGCCGAGCGCGATGAACCTCGACCCACTCCCCGTACGCAGCGGGGAGCAACTCGCCCCGCAGCGTCGAGAGGGCGGAGGCCGACAGTTCCGCGGCGCCGCGATCGTCACCGTCCGCGAGCAGCCGCGCGGCGGTTGCCGCGTCGCGGGACACCGCCAGGGCATCCACGGCAGCAGGATCCATGACCAGCGCATAGCCGCCATCCGCGGTGATCACCGGACAGGGCTCACCAAGAGCGCGCCGCAGTCTGGCGATTTTCGATTGCAGGGTGTTGCGGTTCGTCGTGAGGGTGGCCTCTGTCCACAGGTCTTCCAGCAGCCGATCGGTGCTCACGACCACGCCGGCGTCCAGCGCCAGTCGGACGAGGACCTCTGCCGTCTTCCCGCCGGGCACGGGCACGACGGCACCATCGCGCCTGACCTCGAGGGGCCCCAGCAGTGAGACGTGCAACACGAAAAAAGGGTATGCGGTCCGGCCGTCGGAGGGGGCCGAATTGGTGCGACACCTTTGCTCTAGCAGGCGACAGCACCGTCGAACCCTGAGTCCGCGCCGCCCCCTAGCAACGGTGCCGTGGTCGGCTGACACCGCCTGAGGCGATCCATGCGACGAGGACGCTGTCAGGATGGTCGACGAGGTGATCCCTGGCGAGCGCATCGACCAGCTGATGCTCCCCCCGCAGATGAGCGGACGCGATGGCGGCGACCTGCCGGTCCCGGCTCGTGGTGGCGATGGACAGAGCGCGGTCGATTCGAGCCGGCTGCATCTCCAGCAGCGCGGCCATGGTGACGATGCTGGGCACCGAAGAACTGTTCGCCTGTGCCGTGATCCATGAGATGGCCGTGTCGTCACCCGCGATCGCTCGCCGGATCATCAGTTCGACATCGGTCCCGTCATCGCTCATTTCACGAGGGTGCGACCCAGGCCTGACAGAACGCTGACAGCTGCGGGACCGCGATGCTCCCACGTGTCAGCCGCGCGTCATCACCCCTCCTCACTATCGGTCAACAACGAGCACCGCTCGCGGCACGGAGGAGGACGTGATGACGATGGACAGGACGAGATGGAAGCGCTGGGTCAGGTGGGCCGCCACCTTCGTCGGGTTTCCGCTGGCTGGCGTGGCCGCTCGCGCGGCGGCCGGCAACATCGATGCCACCGGTGCGGCTGTGGTCGGTGGACTGGCTGGTGGACTGGTGCTCGGCGTCGTGCAGGCCGGCGTCGGTGGTCTGCGCCGTGGTGACCGGCTGGCGTGGATCGCCGCGAGCGGCGTCGGCCTCGCGACCGGTCTGGGCCTCGGCGCCGGCGCCGTCGGCTACCGCACGGACACCCCCAGCTTGGTTGCTATGGGGGCCATCTGCGGTGCGGCGGTCGGAGTCGCGCAGGCGTTGTCGATCCGGATGCGCACCATCGACCGGCTCCTCTGGGCCGTGACGACGCCGGTGCTATGGGCCAGCGGCTGGCTGATCACCTCGCAGGTGATCGTCGACGCCGAGCGGCAACATGCCGTCTTCGGTGCGTCCGGGGCGCTCGCCGTCAGTGTCGCCGCTGGCGTGCTCCACGCCGTGCGGGAGCGCCCTGGCCGGCCCGCCGTCCACCTTGTTGGCGCTGTCAATACCCAGGTGGCAGCGTGATGGGCTCGCTCGGACGCCTTGTCGTGCGCCGCAGGCGCATCGTCATCGTCACCTGGATCATGCTGCTGCTCGTCACCGGCTTTGTCGGCAGCTCTGCCTTTTCGGTGCTGTCGACAGAGTTCGGAGCCGGGACGACGACAGAGTCGGGAAAGGTCGCCCGCCAGCTCGACGATCTGGCCGAGACAGGCGGACAGATTGCCATCATCGCCGGGGACATCGACGTCGACGATCCACAAGTGGCCAGGCGTCTCACCGCCGGCCTGGCGGACATCGGCGCGCTCGACGGCGTGCTCGGCGTGGTCGATCCCTGGTCCGGCGGCACCGACGCCCTCAGGGCGACCGACGGCCGCGCCGCGCTCATGGTCGTCACCCTCGCAGGTGATCTCGGCGAGGACGACGAGCACGCTCTCGCTCAGCGCGTCGAAGACCTTGCGCGCCAACTGGATGCACCCGAGATCCTCGTTGGCGGCGATGTGCTCGTCAGTGAGACGTTCGCCGCTGCCTCGGAGCATGATCTCCTGAAGGGTGAGGCCATCGCGCTGCCCATCGCCATCATCGCCATGGTGGTGCTGCTCGGCGGGCTCGTCGCCGGTGGGATGCCGCTCCTCGTCGCCATCGGCGGGGTTCTCACGACCCTCGCCGTCCTCGTGGGCGCGGCTGCGCTCGGGGACGTCTCGATCTACTCCGTGAACGTTGTGAACATGCTCGGAATCGGCCTCGGCATCGACTATGGGCTGCTGATCGTGAACCGCTTCCGGGAGGAACGGGGCCGCGGCCTCGACGTCCATGAGGCCGTCGTCGCCACGGTGGCGTCAGCCGGGACGACGGTTGTGTTCTCTGCGCTCACGGTGGCCGTTGCCATGTCGGGGCTGTTCGTTTTCGGTGTGCCGCTGCTCACGTCGTTCGGGATCGCGGGGCTTTCCGTGGTGCTGATGTGCATGGCAGCCGCGGTCACCTTGCTCCCGGCGACGCTGGCCGCAGTGGGTGCGCGGGTCAAGCCGAGCCACGCCGTGCCGGACAGCGAGGGTCGGTTCTACCGGCTGACCCGGTGGGTGCAGGGCCGTCCGCTCAAGGTCGGTGGCGCCGTGGCAGTTGTGCTGGTCCTGCTGGGCGCGCCGTTCCTCGGCGCGCGCTTCGAAAACGGCGACGCGCGGACACTCCCCAGGTCCTCCGAGGTGAGAGCCACCTATCTGACGCTTGCGGAGCGTTTCCCCGCGCGGGGTACCGACCCGGTCACTGTGATCGCCGCGACCAGCGCGGATGACGCGGTGTTCCAGGCATGGCTGGCCGATGTCTCCGCAGCCGCCGACGTCGTTGGTGTGTCGATCCGACCCGACACACCCGCCGGCCTCACTGTCGTCGACCTCGTCCCCGCAGGGACCTCCCAGGGCGAACAGGCCACTGCTGTCGTCGAGGACATCCGCGCCCGTCCCCCGGCGTTCGAGATCGAGGTGGGCGGGCCCGCCGCCGAGTTGATCGACGTCAAGGACAAGCTCGGGGCCCGCTTGCTGCCCGCCGGGGCAGTGGTTGTGCTGGCCACGCTGGTCCTGCTGTTCATGATGAGCGGCTCGCTCATCGTCCCGATCAAGGCAGTGCTGATGAACATCCTCAGCCTCGGGGCGAGCTTCGGCGCTTTGGCCTGGATCTTCCAGGAAGGGCACCTGTCCCGTCTGCTGGGGTTCGACTCAGTCGGCGCGCTCGACCTGTGGATGCCGGTCCTGATCCTGATCTTCGCGTTCGGGCTCTCGATGGACTACGAGGTGTTCCTGCTGTCCCGTATCAAGGAAGTCCACGATCACACCGGCGACAACGATCTCGCGGTTGCTGTGGGGCTCCAACGATCCGGGCGCATCATCACCTCGGCAGCCGCGCTCATCGTCGTCGTCTTTGCCGGCTTCGCCACCGGGGAAGTGCTTGCCGTCAAGCAGCTCGGGGTGGGCCTGGCCATCGCGGTCGTGGTCGACGCCACCCTGGTCCGGACACTGCTCGTGCCCGCGACGATGAAGCTTCTCGGCGAGCGGAACTGGTGGGCGCCAGCACCGCTGCGCCGGTTCCACCACCGCTTCGGCCTGCACGAGGCTCCGTCTACGGCTTCGACCGCATCAGTCGCCGTCACAGTGGAGACCGTCGAGGCTGAGTTCGACAGGGAGCTGGCAGGACGGTAAGGGTCCAGATGTCGCCGATGGCAGTTGAACCCGCCATCGGCGACATCGTCAGCCTGGTGAAAC